>CAYRAC010001005.1:0-1502 GCA_964422045.1 uncultured Steroidobacteraceae bacterium | reverse complement strand
CCGTTGGTTGGCAGACGCGGTTGATACCGTCCGACGTGAATGCCACCACGCCGGCAACTTGCTTGATTTCGAGTTGCTTGCCGGGCCAGCGTAAGCCCTCGTCCAGAGCGCCAGCCGACGGCATCTGCGGACCCTGAGGTCCCGCCGGACCGCCGCCGCCGCCGCGACCGCCTCCTCGGCCACCTCGACCGCCGCCACCGCCGCCGGGCGGTGCGCTCGCTTGGCTGCTCGTCGGGTTGTCGAATTGCGCCTGCAGCAGGCGCTGCGGGTCATCGCTATCCGCCTCGTTGAGCTTCCAGCGGCCGCTGAAGTCGACGCCGGCGGGGGGCGCCTGGGCAAGCTTTTCGCCCGCACAGGCTGCGAGGAATGCCACTGCCAGAAGGAACGAGAATCGCATCCCCGAATCTTATAATGAAGCCCGCTCCCGCGGGTATCTCGGGAGTGCTATACGGCGGAACCGCGTGTTCGGGACATGGCGCGCAGATTCTTTGGTCCGCAGATCCACACCCGACCTTCGAACGGCTGAAAGCACACACGCAGCGGCTCGGTTCTGCGGGTGGTTTGAGTGCCGCATGCAATTTTGCCGTCGGCAAGATCGGCCTTGATCAAGTCCACGAGAGATGCACTGGGCTCACCTCTATCGGTGGGCGGCAACGCATGCGCGAGGATACGGGCCTGGACATCGGAACCGCGTGTGGCGTTGCCGAGCACCGCGCGCTTGAAGCGGTCGAGCACCACCAACACCGAGCTCAAGGTGTTGTCGGTGACATCGCTCGGGCGACCGGTTCCACCGATGAACTGCAGATGCAACAGGCCACCCACCGCGCGCCCCTCGTCATGCAGACACAGCGCCAGTGCGCCGTGTAGATCGGCAATCAAAAGCATGGGTTCAGGCGACACATGATAAGTGTCCGGCGCGACGATGACTTCCGGAAGATCAGTAGCCAATGCGGACCCCTAATTGACCTCCCTGATGCTGCCTTTAACTGCGAATTCCCTCTGCCGAGCCAATCACGGTTTCCGCTAGGACGAGTGGGTCTAAGCTCATGCATTCCGGTAATTGGCGGCTCGGCTGTGCCGCACGTATCGTGGCGCGATGTACCGGTATGACGCAGTCGACAAAACGCTGGTGGGCGAACGCGTCGCACAATTCCGCGACCAGACACGCCGTTTCCTTGCCGGCGAGCTCAGTGAGGATGAATTTCGCCTCTTGCGCCTGCGCAACGGCCTGTATATCCAGCGCCATGCTCCCATGCTGCGAGTGGCTGTTCCGTATGGGCTCTTGTCGTCGACGCAATTGCGCGCCCTCGGCAGCATCGCGCGGCGCTACGATCGCGGCTATGGCCATTTTACGACGCGCCAGAACATCCAGTTCAACTGGCCCAAGCTCGAGCAAGTACCGGATATCTTGGCTGAGCTCGCCGAGGTCGAGATGCACGCGATCCAGACCAGCGGCAACTGCATCCGCAACACGACCTCCGACCACCTGGCGGGCGTGACAC
>CAYRAC010001004.1:0-1503 GCA_964422045.1 uncultured Steroidobacteraceae bacterium | reverse complement strand
TCACGCAGCAACCTCTTCGACATCAAGGCTCTGGCCAGATTCGCCGACCGGAAGGCGGATGAAGAACGTCGTCCCCCTACCGCATTCGGTCTCGAAGCGCAGCGACCCGCCATGTTTCTTGACGATGACGCTATGCGCGATCGCCAGACCTTGTCCGGTACCTTTGCCAACCGGTTTCGTCGTAAAAAATGGATCGAAAATCCTACCACGTGCAGCCTCGGGGATGCCGGTGCCGGTGTCGCTGATCGAGATCTCCACCTCGTCGCCATCGAGCCGCGTACGAATGGTGAGTTTGCCAAGGCTAGCAGTGTCTTTGACGACGTCAGATATCGCGTGCGCGGCATTCACGATCAAGTTGAGGATCACCTGATTGATTTCACCGAGGTAGCAAGGGACGGGAGGCAGGTCGGAAAATTGCGTCTCGATCTCCGCAACGTACTTATATTCGTTGTGCGCAATGACGAGCGTGCTGCGAATCGCTTGGTTCACGTCGGCGAATGTCTTTTCCGATTGGTCGGGATGCGCAAATTCCTTCATCGAGCGGACGATGGTTGCGATGCGCCCGAGGCCCTCAATGGAACTGTCGATCGCAAGGGGCGCGTTTAGGAGGATATAGTCGAGTTCGGCGGCCTTATCGGCATCTTCGGCCAGCCGCGCGGCGGCGGCGATATCACCCGTTGACTGCACTGCCCGGCGAAGATCTCGATAGGCGTGAATGACGCCGACAACGTCGGTCATAGATGTGCGCAAGAACTCCACGTTATCCGCCACGAATTGAACCGGCGTGTTGATCTCGTGAGCGACGCCGGCTGCCAGCCGTCCGACGGATTCAAGTTTTTGCGCCTGGATGAGTTCAATTTCGAGCTTCTTTTGCTGTGTGATATCCAAGCTGATGCCGCACACGCTCTGCGCGCTTGCGCGGTCACGCTGCCCGGCAACGAAGCTTCGCATGTGCAATATCTCGTTATCTTGGTTCTTGATGCGGCTGTCGATGTAATTCTCGCTGCCGGTATCACCCTCCGCCGCTCGCTGAATGAAACTCCTGAACGCTTCCCTGTCGTCTGCGTATAGCAGGTCGGGGAATATGCCGTTCAGCGACGTTCTGGCGGGAGCAAGGGCAAAGACGTCCTTCATTTGCGGAGCAAGATAGATGATCCGGCAGCTGTCGCGATCCAGTTCCCACGGCACGGCGCTCGTGTTCTCTATGAGCATGCGATTGCGGTTGCCGCTTGCTGTGAGCTCCTCTGTGCGCTCGGCGACTTCCCTCTCGACGTCCGCTTTGGCGAGTTCCAAGGTCGCTTCGCGATCCGACAAGGTCTTCATTTCGCGTAGGCCACGTTGGCAACCGAGAAACAAGATGATGTCTTCGAAAACCACCCACGCGGCGTGCTCAAGAAAACGCCACCACTCGGGATTCGCAATGCCGTAGACGGATTCCGGCCAAAGAAAACCGCGCATCAGGTGATCGACGCAGACTACGAGTGTTGCGGTGAGCAGCAGGCG
>CAYRAC010001003.1:0-1504 GCA_964422045.1 uncultured Steroidobacteraceae bacterium | reverse complement strand
TGCCCCACTTCCGGCACTTCGAGTTTGAACAATTCGATCAGGAATTCCGGCGCCGTGCGCGACAGGAACAGCTGCGGGCCGCGCGGCTCGGTGCGCACCTCCTTCAAATATGCCTTGATGCGATCCTGCGAGCGCACCGGCTCGCGCGGAATCATCTCCTCGCGCGCAATGAACCCCTCGGCGTTCGCGCCAAGATCGACGTACACGCCATTGCGATCGACGCGCTTGACGATGCCGGAGACCAGCGTGCCGGACCGATCCTTGTAGGCGTCGACGACCTGCGCGCGCTCCGCCTCGCGCACCTTCTGCACGATGACTTGCTTGGCGGTCTGGGCGAGAATTCGGCCAAAAGGCACCGATTCCATCGGCTCTTCGACAAAACCGCCCGGCTCCACGTCCTTGTCGATATCCCGGGCATCGTCCAGGCGCAGTTCGCGCTCCGGCACTTCGAGTTCGGTGGAGTCATCGGCAAACACCTTCCAGCGGCGGAACGTATCGTAGCCGCCGGTCTTGCGGTTGATCGCAACGCGCACGTCCAATTCCTCGCCGTGCTTTTTGCGAGTGGCCGACGCCAGCGCCGCTTCCAGCGCGTCAAAGATTATCTCTTTGTCGACACCCTTCTCATTGGAGACCGCATCGACCGCCATCAATATTTCTTTGTTCATGATCCTCGAGACTCCTGGTCATTCAGGCCGCAATCGCGCCTTCTGAATCCGTTCGAGCGGCAAGCTATGCGCCGTACCGTCGACCTCCACCACAATCGTGTCACCCGCTATCGCCTTCAACTCGCCTACGAAGCGCCGTCTGCCTGCAATCGGCAGCTTCAACTCGGCGAAGATTCTCTCGCCGACAAAGCGCTCAAAATGCGCGCGCGTGCGCAAGATCCGATCGAACCCCGGGGAAGAGACTTCCAACGTGTAATGCCCCTTGATCGGATCCTGGGCCTCGAGCACTTGACTCACCGCGTGACTCACGTTCGCACAGTCGTCGACCGTGATGCCAGCGCCGGAATCCTGCGCGCGGCGATCGATGAATATGCGCAAAATTCCGCCGCGGCCCGCTTGCGCAAATTCCAAATCGACCAGCTCATAGCCCAGAGCCTCGATCGGCGGCTCCAACAGACGCATCAAGGCATCGCGCATTTGACCCAGCCTTAAAACAAAAAGGGGACCATCGGCCCCCTCTAAGCAAACACAATCCCGGCGCGAACTTAAGGTCCGCCGCCGAGGGCCGCGATTATAGGCAAAGCCGACTTGGGCGTAAACCCTGATCGCGCGAATCTTGATCGCCAAAACGACCGGGGCCGCATCGCTGCGGCCCCGGTTCTCGCTCGAAACTGAATGCTGTTACCAGCGTTTCGGTCCGCGCGATCCACCACCGCCACCACCACCACCACCGCCGCCGGTGCGCTCCTGAGCCTCATTCACTTTCAGCGCTCGCCCGTCGACATCGTGGCCATTCAAGGCCTGCATGGCGCGCGCAGCATCTGCACTCGCCATTTCAA
>CAYRAC010001002.1:0-1506 GCA_964422045.1 uncultured Steroidobacteraceae bacterium | reverse complement strand
GCTTGGGCCGGATCTTGTGCCTGCGATTCTCGATGCGGGATACAATCTCGACTTCATCGATTCAGCGGCGATCGACAAAGTAGACATGGAGTACTACCCGGTGCTGGTGATGCCGAATGTGGAGCGGCTACCGCTGGCCACGTACCGGCGCATCGAGTCGTTTGCGCAGCGGGGCGGAGAGGTGATTGCAGTGAAGAGTTTGCCCTCGCGCGCGCCGGGAGTGATCGAGGGGCCGCGCGACTCAGCGGCAGTGGCGCAGATTTCGCAGGAGTTGACCGCTTCGGGCATGAAAAACGTGAAGATTGTCGCCAGCGCCACGGAAGTTGGCGCAGCGATTCGAGCATCTTTCGAGAAGCCCGACGTCGTGATGAACCCCGTTACGCCGGAGGTGGGCTTTATTCATCGTGGCCTACATTCGGCCCAGATTTATTTCGTCGCCAATACCGACAACCGGCCACATTCATTCGATGCGACGTTTCGTGCGCATAAAGGCGGCGCGGAGTGGTGGGATCCGTTCACGGGAAAAGTGACGGGCGCGGGTTCCGGGCCGACGATTCACTTCGACCTTGCGCCTTACGAGTCGCGCGTTGTGGTCTTTAGCGAGGGCGCAGCGGCTCCGCCACAGGAGCAAGCAGCGACGCCGTTCGCGCCTATCGATTTGAGCCACGACTGGCAGCTCACCTTTGACAAGACCGGCACCGGCGGAGCATTGCCATCACTCCAGTCGTGGACCGAGAACCCGCAGTGGAAGTACATTTCGGGAACGGGAATCTACGTACGGGACTTTGACATTCCCGAAGATGTGGCCAAGGCCGGACATGTGATTCTCGATTTCGGCGAAGGCAAACCGGTGGCGCGCGCGCCGCTGCATCAGGCCGGATCGCAGACGTGGTACGATCCGCCGATTCGGGAGGTGGCGCAGGTTTTTGTCAACGGCAAGCTTGCCGGCTCCTTGTGGCATCCGCCATACCAGCTGGAGATTGCGCCGCTCCTGCACGCCGGGACCAACACGCTGCGCATCGTGGTGGCCAATACGGCGATCATCGAGCTGGCCGGACGCGCCGCGCCGGATTACCGGCTGCTGAATCTGCGCTACGGCGAGAAGTTCACGCCGCAGGATATGGATCATCTGGAGCCGCTGCCGTCGGGGATTCTGGGGACGGTGCGGCTGATTTCGGGACGGTGAAGGCAGGGAGCGCTCGCCGCGCTGCCGCTTTGGCGCAGCGGGAGGGAGCAAGGGAGCAAGAAAGGCAACAACGTACCCAGCAAAAGGAGCAATGGCAATGACTACGGACCCTATCTCAGAATCGAGGAGCCTGTTTTCGACGCTCACGCGGCGAAGCTTTTTGAGGGCCGCTTCTACCGTTGCGGCGGCTGGCGCATTGGGCGACGGTTTGGATTTGCTCGCACAGGCTGCGCCGAAGTACACGGCAATTCTGATTCCGGCGGCGCCGCATCCGGCGGTGCGCAGCGCGGCTGAGATTCTCGCAAAGAAGCTCGGCCTCA
>CAYRAC010001001.1:0-1508 GCA_964422045.1 uncultured Steroidobacteraceae bacterium | reverse complement strand
TTGAACTTGCGTTGCCGCGAGACCCTATGTAGACTTCCTACTATGGGTAAGAAAGATCGCGGCGTCCGGATGTCTCTGCAGACATTGAAGGTACTCGAGGCATTCCTGGAAAACCCCACGGATCAGCTGTCGGGCGCCGACGTGATGCAGCGTTGCCAACTCGCCTCCGGCACGTTGTATCCGATTCTGCTGCGGCTCGAGTCCGCGGGATGGTTCGTGAGCCGATGGGAATCCATCGACCCCTCGAGTGCCGGCCGTCCGCGCCGGCGCTTGTATCGATTGACGCCGACGGGGCTCAAGCGGGCGAGTGAAGTATTCGCAGGTTTCAGTCGCGGTGTTCTTGCATAAGCGGGCATAGCCATCGGTGCCAGGAGGGCCTATGACTTCCGAGCGAACGGCGGGTTGGGTGGATGGGATTGCGCAACGATTGATTCATCGTGCCGCGCGTCGCGCTCCGGATCCCTTATCGGAGCGACTCGCGGAGGAGTGGTTGGCCGACTTTGCGCAACAATCCGGTCTCATTCAGCGTCTACGCTTTGCGATTGGATGCTGTTGGGCGATGACTGTCATCGCGCGCGAGCATCCCGCGGTGGCAATTCCTGCGACCAGCTCGGCCACGGGGCATGGAAATCTCATTCGCTCGCCGATGGAGGATTTTCCATTCTTCACGGGCCGTACCATTACGTTCGTGTTGGTCGCCTCGCTGCACGTGGCCGTGCTGTACGGCCTTGCCATGGGGCTCGGTCCGTCTTTCACCAAAGTAATCGCGGGTCCTTTCGAGCTGCATCCAATCGAACCCGTGCCGCGTAGCAGCCTGCCGCCGCCGCCGCGCCCGCAGCTATCGAGCCCCAAGATCGAGCTTCCCCCACAAGAGTCGATGCCGTTGATCGAGCCGGACCCAACGCAGACGGTAGCAGCGACACCGCGTGAGCCGCCACCCTCCGAGTCCTCCCCGTCAATGCCGCCCGTGAATCGTGTGCAAGGAGGACCGGGGAATGGATTTCCGAGCGCCAACAATTTCTATCCGGACATGTCCATTCGTATGGGAGAAACGGGCATTGCGACGGTCCGGGCCTGCGTCAATGGTCAGGGGCACCTCATCTCCGAGCCGTCGGTCATTCAATCGAGCGGCAGTGCGCGGCTCGACGAGGCCGCTCTGCGCCTCGCAAAGGCGGGCTCCGGACATTATCGAGCCACGACCGAAGATGGCCGACCGGTAAACGCCTGTTATCCGTTTCGCATTCGCTTCGAATTGAGGAACTGACGCAAGCGCTTCGCTTGTCGGAGGCATCCATGGCAATGGCAGCCGCCCGCGGCCAGGGACAATCGTACTTGGACATCAATATGACGCCGTTGATTGACGTCATGCTGGTGCTGCTGATCATTTTCATCATCACACTTCCGAGTCAGACGCACGCAATCAAGATCGATAACCCGTCACCGAACCCGAATCCGCCGACTCAACGACCCGAGGTGATCGATCTCGCGATCGACTTCGACGGCACGCT
>CAYRAC010001000.1:0-1510 GCA_964422045.1 uncultured Steroidobacteraceae bacterium | reverse complement strand
GTTAGTACTGCTATGGTTGCCAAGTGCGTGCTTGTCGCCGCGACCGTCGTCGTTTTGGCCATTGGCGGTACGCTGGCCGTTCGCTTTTGGCCGTTGAAGCATGGAGACGCGCAGGTGCCTGCCGTCGCCGCGATCTCTGAGCAGTCGATCGCAGTATTGCCGTTCACGGACATGAGCGAAAAGAAGGATCAGGAGTACTTCTCTGATGGCATGGCGGAGGAAATCATCGATTTGCTCGTGAAGATACCCGAGCTGGTCGTGTCGGCCCGCACCTCGTCGTTCTACTTTAAGGGCAAGTCTACGCAGATTCCGGCCATCGCCAAACAGCTCGGAGTTAAGAATATTCTAGAGGGCAGCGTCCGAAAGTCGGGCGATCACTTGCGCGTGACGGCGCAACTGCTACGGGCAGACACGGGGTACCATCTTTGGTCCGAATCGTACGACAGGAATCTCGACGATGTATTCAAGACTCAGGACGAAATGGCGGATGCGGTCGTTAGGCGCTGAAAATATCGATCCTCAAGGAGGAGGTCCACCGCGTCGCTCCGACCTCTAATAATGATGCCTACACACTCTTCCTACAGGCGCAGTCGCTGGCCCGGCGTGGAAATTCCGCAGACTCGCTCGCAGCGCAAGAGGATCTGCAACGTGCCGTTGCATTGGATCCACAGTTTGCGCTCGCGTGGGCGGCGCTCGCTGAGTTATACACGGACGACAGCGTGGACTGGGGCCGGCTGTTTGCATCCGAAGAACATCCCGAATACCGGTTGGGTGAGAACACTACGGACTATGGGGCAATCCGTAATCGCGTGGCGCAAGCTTCGCGCGAGGCTGCCAACCGTGCGCTGACTCTCGCACCGAAATCGCCCGAAGTGCATCGGGCAATGGGCCGCGTCCACTATTGGAACGACTGGAATTGGCAGGCGGCCGACGCAGAACTCAAGGTGGCCCGGGAGCTCGATCCCGGCGACGCGGAAGCGACCGAGGCAGCTGCCTGTCTAGCCAACACGATGGGTCGCTTTGATGAAGGTCTGAAACTCGCCGCTCGTGCGATCGCACAGGATCCGCTAGGCACAGCCTGCTGGGATATTGGTGCTGCCAATCATCGAATCGGTGCCCTCGACAAAGCGGCCGCCGCCTACAAACGCCTGGTCGAGCTCTATCCAACAGCAAGCACCTATCGCTATCGGTACGCTCTGGTGCTGCTGACGCAACATCACGCTCAGGCGGCGCTCGATGAGATTCAGCGCGAAGATAACCCTGCCTATCGGCAAGGTGGCATGCCGTTAGCTTTGGACGCCTTAGGCCGTAGAAGTGACGCAGATCGAGAACTTGCCATTGCCGAGAGCAAGTGGAGTGGAATGGCATATCAGATCAGTTACGTGTATGCGGCGCGAAACGACAGCGACCGTGCAATCTATTGGCTCGAACGTGCATACCGGCAACACGATAGTGGGTTGCTCTCAATGAAAAGCGATCCGATGCTGAGAAACCTCGACAGTGACCCGCG
>CAYRAC010000999.1:0-1511 GCA_964422045.1 uncultured Steroidobacteraceae bacterium | reverse complement strand
AGCGCCGACTCTCCTTCATGATCCGGCTCTTGTCGCGCTGCCAATCGCGGTCCTTCTCGTTCGCGCGCTTGTCGTGCTGCTTCTTGCCCTTGGCAAGCCCGATCTCGAGTTTGGCGCGCCCATCCTTCCAGTAGAGCTCGAGCGGCACGATGGTGTAGCCGCGCCGCTCGACTGCGCCCACCATGTGATCGAGCTGGCGCCGATTGAGCAACAACTTGCGAGTGCGCGTGGGGTCGGTATCGACGTGCGTCGATGCCGAATTGAGCGCGTTGATGTGCGCGCCGAAGAGAAAGGCTTCACCGCTTTTCAGATAGACGTACGCCTCGGCTATTTGCGCCTTGCCGGCGCGCATACTTTTGACTTCCCAGCCCATGAGGGAAATGCCCGCCTCGAAGCGCTCCTCGATGAAGTAATCGAAGCGCGCTTTGCGATTGACCGCGATCGGCGGCAATTTATCCGGCTTTTTCACAGCATGCCAGTCTACCGATTCGCCGGTGGCAGTGCCTGCGCTTTTGCCCGACAATGCACGCATGCAGGAAGTCGAGCGCAGCGCACTGGTGACCTATACGGCAGCGCAGATGTTCGCCTTGGTGAACGATGTGGAGCGCTACCCGGAGTTCCTGCCGTGGTGCGTCGGCGCGCACGTGCAGGAGGTCGGGCCGGGCGAGCGCATCGCCGCGCTCAAAGTGGTGCGCGGCGTGCTCAAGACCGAATTCAGCACGCGCAACATCCTGCATCAAGATGCGCAAATTCACATGCAGCTGCTGCACGGGCCGTTTCGCGACTTGGTGGGCGAATGGCGCTTCGAGCCGATCGGCACGCGCGGTTCGCGCGTATATTTTCGCGTCGAATTCGAATTCAAGAACCGTCTGACGGCGAGCGCCTTCAATGCCATCTTCGAAGCGCTGTGCGGCACCATCATCGACGCATTCGTGGTGCGCGCGCAGAAGATGTACCCGGAAGCGCATTGAACGTCCCGGGGCTGCAAGTCGAGGTCGCCTATGCGCTGCCGACGCGCGCCATCATCAAGGTTGTGCGCCTAGCCGCCGGCTCTTGCGCCGCGGACGCGCTGCGCCTGGCGGCCGGCGACCCTGATTTCGCGGGCGTCGATCTCGCGAGCGCGGCGATCGGCATCTTCGGCAAAGCGATTCGAGCAGATCATGCGTTGCGGGAGGGCGATCGAATCGAGATTTATCGTCCTCTCGCCGCGGATCCGAAAACGGCGCGCCGCGCGCGTGCCCAGGCGGCGCACGCGCAGCGACCTAGAGAAGACTAATAGGTTCTGCCGTTCTTGATTTTCGCCGCCGATGCGTCCTGCGCCGCGGCCTCGGCGGCGGTCGGTTTATCGAGCCTCGCCACCTTGTCGGCGTCGAAATACACGGTGACGCGGCGCGAATCGACGTGACGGCTGCGGCCCTTCTTCAAATAGTAGATATAGTCCCAGCGCTCCTTGTTGAAACTATCGGCCACCATCGGCGTGCCGAGCAAATAGCGGACTTGGCTGCGAGTCA
>CAYRAC010000998.1:0-1517 GCA_964422045.1 uncultured Steroidobacteraceae bacterium | reverse complement strand
TAACCGTCCGAGGCAAGTTCCAGTTGTTCGCCGATGTTGACGACGAAAGTCCCCGGCCGCGGCGGGACATCGATCCAGCCCTGCGCAGTCTCGACTTGCAGCCCGGGTTCGTCTTGCTGCAGCAAAGTAATGAGTTCGGCATCCTTGTGAGCACCGACGCCTTGATCGGCGCCGGTCTGATCGCGCCCCGGATAGCGGATGAGCTTCACCAAGTAATGCGGGTCATCGCGATACAGCGATTCGAGCGCGTCCGCGGGCTGGCCAAGCGCCAGCGCCAGCGCGTGCAGCAATCGGACCAGCACTTGATTGGCCGCGGCCTGCCAGCGGTTGACCACGGCACGCAGCTCCGGCAACGCGGCAGGCCATTGATTCGGACCTTGCAGGCGCGCCCACGCGGGCGAGTTCGGGTGACGCGGCAACGCCGCGCGTTCGGCACCGATATCGATTTGCTCGCGCCAATCCGGCCGGGCGCGCGTGAGCTCGGAGGCGACTCGATTGTAGCCGCGAAAATGCGGCGAGTTCAGCATCTCGATCGCCTGCTTGTCGGCGTCCGGCAGCGAAAAGAAGCGTGTCGCCGTCTGCTTGAGAAGGCGCTGCAATTGCGCTGCAACGCCGTGGCCGACGACATAGAAAAATCCGACGTCGTGCGCAGCACTGCGCAGCTCGGCCAGAAAAGCGGCGCGCTGCGCGGTGCCGGCGTCGAAGCGTTGCAGGTCCAGCTCGGGAATCATTGCTATAGGATACGTGAGTGCAAAACCCGCAGCTCAAGGTGATTCGCAACTCCTCGTTCACGGCGACACCCTGGAAGAATGGCGGCGGCATCACGCATGAGGCGATACGCGTGCCGGACCGCGGCGAGTCGTTCCATTGGCGGGTGAGCGTGGCGCATATCGATGCGTCGGGGCCGTTCTCGGAATTCGCCGAGCACCGGCGCACGATGGTGTTGCTGCGGGGCGCCGGAATCGAACTCAAGTTCGGCAGCGGGAAGACCCGGACATTGGCCGAGCCGGGGGAATGGGTCGAGTTCGACGGCGCCGAAGCCACGTATTGCGAGCTCCTGAAGGGACCCTGTGTGGACTTGAATCTCATGGTGTTGAAATCGGACAGCGCCTGCGCGCGCGTGGAGCGCTTCGCCGAGTCGCTGCCGGTGAGCGCGGCGCACGATGAAACGACGCTGGTGTTCGCGATCGACGGCAGCTGCAAGGTCGACATCGGCGCTCAGATCGAGATTCTGGAGCCTTGGGATCTTGCGTTGCTAGCGGGTTGCGCCGGGAATTTGCAGCGGCTCGATGCGCCCGACTCGCCCGCGTCGGCCGCGGTGTTTGTGGCCACCTTAAAACTTGTGGGTGGAGAGTAGCAAGCTCGTCTCGGTGTTGGAGATGCCGTCGATCAGCCGGATGCGGCCCAAGACCTTGTCGACCGCCTCGAGACTGTCGCTGCGCAATTCTGCGACGATGTCCCAGCGACCGTTGGTCGTGTGCAGGGCGGAGACTGCCGGGTCGCCGCGCAGGGCGCGC
>CAYRAC010000997.1:0-1523 GCA_964422045.1 uncultured Steroidobacteraceae bacterium | reverse complement strand
TCAGCGCAATCTGCACTGCAGCATTTTACTGCTGGTCGGGCGGAGTTCCAAATTTATAGGCGGGGTCGCCGCTGTATTTAGAGCGCACGAAGGCGAGGATGCGCCACAGATCGTCGGCGCTCTTGATGATCGCGCCAAAGGGAGGCATGGGGCCGACGACGTTCTCCCGGCCAACACGGGTGTAGCCGGCCTTTTGCAGCTCATCGCTCCCCAAGGTGACCAGCCGAAACAGCGTGTCGTCATCGCCGCCGTAAACCCAGATGTCGTTGGTGAGGGCGGGACACATGCCGCCGCCGCCGCCGCCGCCGTGGCAGCCGCTGCAGGAATAGCTCAGGAGGAACTTACCCCCTTCCGCCACCACATCGGCCTGCGTGTCTTTGTAGGGATTGTGCAGCTGACCTTTCGGGGTATTCTTGACCAGGTCCGCCGGCAAGATCTTGGTATAGTCCACGGGCGCTTTCGCATCGTCGGCCCACACTCGACCGAGGCCGCACAGCGCGCTCACTGCCGCGAATACCGTCAGCACCATACCGACCAACACCACGCTTCTTCTCACGCCGATCTCCTTTGTTAACCTGATTTGGCGCCGCCGGCTGCGTCTTTGAGAATCTTGACGACCGCGTCGCTGTTATTCGCCTGGGCAATGCTGAGCGCGGTGCGCCCGTCCTCGCTGCGCGCGTTGACGTCGGCGCCCGACTTGAGCAGAAAGCCCACGATCGCGGACCGATTGCCGGCGGCGGCGATCATCAGCGCTGTGACTCCGCCGGCATTGGCGGCATTCACCTTGGCGCCGCGTTCGATCAACATCGCGGCAACCTCGGTCGATCCGGAGATCGCGGCCAGCATCAACGGGCTATATCCGCCCTTCGCCACCGGCGCGTTGACATCGGCGCCGGCGTCGAGCAGCGCGCGGGCCGCTTTCGGCTTGGCGTTTTGCACGGCGATGGCGATCGGCGTGAGACCCTCGTGCTCGGTCGCATCGAGTTTCGCGCCGTGCTTCAGCAGCATATCGATCATCGCGGGCTGGTCGTCCCACGCGGCGTACATGAGAGGCGTCCAGCCGCTTCGATCGGTGCCGTTGACATCGGCCTTATGCTCCGCCAGAAAAGTCGCCACATCGATGAATCCAAAGCGGGTGGCATTGGTGAGCGCCGGATAGCCGTCGCCGTCCACCGCGTCGACGTGCGCTCCGTGTGCCGCGAGATAGCGGACGCGATCGAGGTCACCGGCCACGATGGCGTTGTTCATTTCGTCATCGGGTTTCGCGCCTTGCGCGAGCGACTTTTTCAGCTCTGCCATACGCGCGCGTTGATCGGCCGGATCGTATGCGGTTCGCATCTGCGGCGTGGCCTCGTTGTAGGGGCCGTGTTCCGGTAAATCCCCGGAGACATAACATTCGCTGCACTTCACCAGCGGCACGCCGAACTCGGTCAGGATTTGGTGAATCTCGGTCCGGTGCTGCTCGAGAGCCTGCTCGATGGCGGCCTTGATGTCCGGCCGGCCGCGCGGCACTGCGAGCGCCA
>CAYRAC010000996.1:0-1523 GCA_964422045.1 uncultured Steroidobacteraceae bacterium | reverse complement strand
GCCCGCCGCGTCGACGTAGGCTAGACTGCGAGCCGCGAATTTTTTATTCCTTGAAGGAATGAGCATGTCTTCCTCCGCCCGCCTGGTCGTGGTCATGGACCCGATCGAAGCGATAAAACCCGCCAAGGACAGCACTTTGGCGATATTGCTCGCGGCACAGGCGCGCGGCTGGCAACTCTTTTATGCCGAGCAGAAGCACCTTTGGCTGCGCGATGGCGTTGCCTGGGGTCGACTCGCGCCGCTGCAAGTGTTCAAGGACCTGGAGAAGTGGTTTGTGCGCGGCGCGACGCGGGACGCCAAGTTGGGTGAGTTCGACGTGATCTTGATGCGTAAGGATCCGCCGTTCGACATGGAATACATCTACACGACCTATATCCTGGATCGCGCCGAGGGACAGGGTGCGCTGGTGTGCAACCGGCCGCAGGGTCTGCGGGATATGAACGAGAAGGTCTACACGGCCTGGTTTCCCGAGTGCTGCGCGCCCACCCTCATCACCCGCGACATGCACGATATGAGCGAATTTCTGCGCGAACACGGCAAGGCCGTCTGCAAACCCCTCGACGGCATGGGCGGCAAATCGATCTTCGTTCTCGAGCACGGCGACAAGAACCGCAATGTGGTGTTCGAATCGTTGACGGCCTACGGCTCGCGTTATGCGATCGTGCAGCGCTATCTGCCCGAGATCGTGACGGCGGGCGATTGCCGCATCCTTCTGGTGGACGGGGAGCCGGTGCCCTTCGCTCTGGCGCGGATTCCGCACGCCGACGATAACCGCGGCAATCTTGCTGCGGGCGCACGCGGCGAGAGCCGCGCGCTCAACCCACGGGACCGCTGGCTGTGTTCGCAGATCGGACCCAAATTGAAGGCGGCCGGGATGATCTTCGTCGGCTTGGACGTCATCGGCGATTTTGTCACCGAAATCAACGTCACGAGTCCCACCGGCATTCGCGAACTAAACAAGATGCAGGGTGTCGACATAGGGGCGCTGCTGGTGGACGCGTTGCAGCGGACCTTGGGCAGCGCGTGACGACCGCTACGTATCAACCAGCCGACATGCTGCACTCCGGCCTGCCGCCCGCGAGCGACCGGATGCTGACCACGTGCTTTTTGGCAGCGTTGTTTCACGCGATCGTGATCCTCGGCGTGACCTTCAGCTCGCCGGGGAGCAAAGCGGCTGACGACGGGGCGCCGTCCCTGGAGGTCGTATTGGTCAACGACCAAGTGCCGAGCGTGGCCAAGAACCCCCGCGCACAGTACCTCTCCGAGCGCACGCAGGTGGGATCCGGCAATTCGATTCGCCGCGAACGCACCTTGATCCCCAAATCGTCATTGATGCCGGTCGAGCGTTCGGGCATCCCAAGCGGTGCCGGGCTCGCGGCGCAGCAAGCCGGCTCCGATGCCGGCAACGAAGAGCTGGTCGCGACGCGCACACGTGCGCAGAATATCTTCTACTTTGCGTCGGCGGCCTCTGCCAAAGAATCATCGCAACTGCCTGTGTTGCTTGAGAAACGGCCGGATCTCGC
>CAYRAC010000995.1:0-1527 GCA_964422045.1 uncultured Steroidobacteraceae bacterium | reverse complement strand
CGCGGCGGCGGAGGCGGCGGACCATCTCGAAGTCCTCCATGATCGGCAGATCGGAAACCGTCCCGGAGAAAATATTGGACCAAAGTTCGCGACCGTCATTGCCATCGATGAGTTGTACCGCAATTCGATATTGGCTGCCGGAGCGCCGGACGCTCCCTTTAAGGATGCTCCCTACATTGAGTTCATGCGCAAGGGCACGGACATCCCCGTCGCCGGTCTGAAAGCGGGGGCCGCTGGCAACGACTTTCAGAGCGGGTAGCTCGCCGAGTTCGGCGGCCAATTCCTCGCTTAGACCTTGGCCGAGGTACCGATCATTGGGCATGTCATCCAGATCGGCGAAAGGCAGGACGGAAACCGACAGGTGGCGGTTGGGGATGAAGGCGGAGCGGACTTTGGACCAGCGGGTGGGCAGGACGGCGAGGATCAATAACAGTGAAACGGCGAGCATGTAACGCAGGCGTCCGCGTCCAAGGATGGACAAGCGGCGGCCCCAAATGGACCGATGGGTCGCAGGTTCGGGGGTTGCATCTGGCGCTGCCTCAAGCGGCGAGTTCGGTACAACCCGGACCTCGGCGATAAAGCAATAGCCACGTCCGGGCAGCGTCACGATGTAGGTCGGCTGCCGCGAATCGTCCTCAAGCGCCTTCCGAAGAACCGCGATGCACTGGTTCAGGTTATTGCCCCCGGCGCGGGTATCAGGCCAGATTTGAGCGATGAGCTGGGAGCGTTCGAGGACGGCGCCGCGGCTCTCCAGCAGGACGAGCAGAGTATCGAATGCCTTGGGAGTGAGCGAAATTAGACTGTCGCCCCGCAGCAGACGGCGTTTCCCGGGGTCAAGCCGAAACGAACCAAAATCGTATAAGTGGGCGTGCATGTTGAGGATGCGGCAGCTCTAATAAAAATTGATATCTTTTAATTTGCGGCCAAGGGGGAGGGCTGCTATTGATGCCACGCCGAGGTGGCAGGCGCTCCGAATTCTAGCACGCGCCGCGGGCCATGTCGCGCCTCGATACTGGGGTGTGCAAATCATTGCAGATACCGGCCAGACCTAGTTGGTTGACCCGGCAAACTTTTTTCAAGGAGTCAGGTATGAAAGCCATGCGTTTTTTTGCTGGAATTATTGCGTTGACACTGATCGGAAGCCTTTCGTGGGCTCAAGATGGTGCGTTAACAAGTCCAGATTGCTCGAACATCGGCGGTAAGAAAATCTGCATCTTCGCGGGCCCGACGGGTCACAACGGAGCAATCAAGATTGCTGCCGGCCTGAACCACGATCTGTGGTTCGGCAGTTCCTCCCTGAATGCGATCGTCCGTTTCACAACCAAAGGCGTGTCGAAAGTCTTCAATGTCGAGAACAGCGGCGCCGAACCTTTCGGAATTGTGGCAGGACCCGACCAGCGCATGTGGTTCACTGAATACGCGACGGGCGATGTCGGTGCCATGACCTCGAAGGGAACAGAGTCGGACTATGCTCTGGGGCTCTCGGCGTCGAATTCCATCGATCCGGCTCCCGGGTCAGCGCGATTT
>CAYRAC010000994.1:0-1544 GCA_964422045.1 uncultured Steroidobacteraceae bacterium | reverse complement strand
ATGTCGACCAGGCGTCCGCCGGCGAGGGCTTCCCTGTCCCTGGCCATGAAAGAATCGGCTTCCGCCGGCGGGAAGAAGTCGCGGTCGCTTTTCCCGAGCATTTGTCCGGCGGGAATTCCCAGCAATTTTTCGCTTGCACGGTTCTGGCGGACGAAGCGCAGGCTCTTGGCGTCCTTGACGAAGACCATGAGCGGCAGATTCTCGATCAAAGAATCGAGGAAGCGGTTGGTTTCCAGCAATGTGTTTTCCGCGCGCTGGATCTCGGTGATGTCGCGCGCCACCGCCAGCAATTTGGCCACGTTGCCGTCGGCATCGCGTATCGGCATGACGATGACGTCCCACCATTTCGGCGTGCCGTCGTGCGTCGCGCATGAAGCGCGGAATCGCCCGGCGCTGCCGGCGCGAGCGGCTTCGACGGCGAGCAGAGCGGCCGATGAATCATCGCCGCGCCAGAGTGCCAGCCAGTCGCTGTCGTTGATGGTCGAGAAATCGTCGATGCCCATCAGGCGCAGACCCTGCGGCGCCATCTGGCTGACGCGCGCATCCAGAGTCAAGATTGCCAGGCAGTCCGGCGAACTCTCCACGATGCTGCGGTTGTACTGCTCGCTGGCGCGAAGCGCGTCCTCTGCGCCGCGCCGCGCGCGCATTTCGCGATGAATCCCTCGGAACAGTGCGATGAACAGCACCGCCGCGGCGAGCAAGGTGATCAGCAGCGAAATGAGCGTGGTTTGTCGAACGCGCAACGACACCGCTTCGCGCCTTGCGAGAAGGGCTGCTTCGACCAACTGCATGCGTTCGAATGCAGTTTGCACGTCCGCGCCGTTTCTGTTGAGACGTAAAATCCGCAGCACGGCGCGCGCGGCCGGAATACCAAACGAGTTCAGCGCGGTGACGCCCGCGGCCATTTCGGTCATGCGCGCATCGACGGCGGAACGCAAGAAGGCCAGGTTCTCGCGCTGCACCGGATTGTCGGCTGTCAATCGCTGCAGCGCCGCCAGGCGGGATTGCACCTCATCGATGTGCTGCAGATACTCATCCCAGCGCGATTGTTCGGAGGTGAGCAAGTAATCGCGTTGCGCCAGTTGCGCGCCCGTCAGTGAACCGCGAAGATCGGCGAGAGTTGTGCGCACTGCCTGCGTATGAGCGATCCAATCGACCGAGCTGGCGAACTCGACGCTTGCACGGTAAGTAAAGCTGCCGCCGAACAGCAGCAGGGTCATGGCGAGCAGAAAGCCTGCCAAGATTTTGATTTCGACGGATGCAAGTTCGGTGCGCGGCCGGGTCCGTTCCTTGGCAGTCCGGCTGGGCGCGAACAGCGCGCCGATGCCGAGCAATAACAGACAGACCGCCGTGTTGAGCGCCAGCGGCGGCAGCCAACTATCGGTAATCAGTTCTCCCGCATTCCAAAGATAGCCGATGAGGGAAGTCGATCCGACGAGTAGAACCAAGGCTGCCGACCATTGGGAAAGCCGACTGAGCGACTCATACGGCTTGGCGACGAGCGCAATGCCTGCGATCAAACCGCCTCCGCCGACTTGAACCAG
>CAYRAC010000993.1:0-1548 GCA_964422045.1 uncultured Steroidobacteraceae bacterium | reverse complement strand
CGGCGATGCGCGCGCCGTCGCGGATTTTGCCCGCGAATCGAACCAAACGCTAACCGCGAGCCAATACGATACGCGAGCCGGCGCTCTCGAGCAACTCATCGAGACTAAACTCTGGAATCCAAAAGACCAGTTCTACGAAGATCTCTCGCCCGCGGCCAACTCCGGCATCCGCAAGGAGAAAAGGTTCAAGGACCCTGGCAATCAACTCCAGTTCGCGGGCGTGCGCGAACTCATCGGCTACATCCCCTGGCAGTTCTATGCGCCCACGCCGAGCCACGCAATCGCCTGGAAGCAGCTTTTTGATCCCAATGGTTTCGCAGGCAAGTATGGACCCACCACCGCCGAGCGGCGCAGTCCGCGCTTCCGCTTCGCATCCGACGATCAGTGCACATGGAACGGCCCCTCGTGGCCATACGCCACAACACAAACACTGCTGGCATTGGCCAACTTGCTCGACGGTCCAGCGCAGCCCTACATCGGCAAGGAGCAGTACTACCGGTTATTCGCGAATTACGTTCTGTCGCAGCACATCAAGCTGCCCAGCGGTCGCGTCATCGACTGGATCGACGAAGATCTCGACGCCGACACCGATGAGTGGATCGCGAAAGACATGCTCATTGCCAAGAACAAGCAGGTGGGCCGCGGAAACTACTACAATCATTCCGGATTTGCCGACCCGCTGATCACGGGGCTCATCGGACTGCGGCCGCGCGCAGATGCGAAGATCGACATCGATCCGCTCTTGCCCGTCGGCGCGTGGACGTACTTTGCTGTGGACGGCCTTCCCTATCACGGCCATATGCTGGCGATTGTGTACGACGAAACCGGCAAGCACTATAGGCAAGGCCGCGGCCTCATGCTATTTGTCGACGGAAAGAGAATCGCAAGCCGCGCCACACTCGGCCCGCTCGACGCCGAACTGCCGCATTAAGAATCATCGATCCCGCCATAATGATTCGTCAAGAGAGGTCTGAAACCCATGGCAGCAAAATTGAATGCGACTCTTGCGCTTGCCGCGCTCTTCGCAGCGCCCCACTCTGCTGCGATTTTGATGGCTCAATCCGCGCCTGCGATTCCCATGGCGCAGATTCCCGCCGGCTCGTTCACTATGGGAGCGGACGATGTCGCCCTTTCACCTGCCGTCGTCAACGGCTTCGGCGTAATGTCTCCGCGTCCCGTGCACGGCGACTTCGACGAGGTCCCAGCGCATCGAGTCACCATCTCGCACGCTTTCTCCATCGCCACCCATCTTGTCACAGTGAAGGAGTTCCAGCAGTTCGATCCCGACTACAAACCGGTCGCCGCCTATCCCGATTACGCAGCCGGCGTCAGCTACAACCGGGCCGTAGCATTTTGCGCGTGGCTCTCGAAGAAGACAGGCAAGCAATACCGGTTACCTACCGAAGCCGAGTGGGAGTACGCAGAACGCGCGGGCATGCAGACACCGTTCTTCACGGGCGACACACCACCCAAGCCCGGCCAGGCCAATGCATGGGGCGCGGTGATGGGCGAAGGCACGCCTGAGTGGGTCGCGGATTGGTATGGCCC
>CAYRAC010000992.1:0-1557 GCA_964422045.1 uncultured Steroidobacteraceae bacterium | reverse complement strand
GATTCGCGTTTTCATCGATCCAGATCGGCGACCCCTTGAATCCCATCGAGTCGATGACGAACGTATCGCCGTCCCAGCGTCCGATTTTATCGCCGAAGAAAGTGGGGTCGGGATCGGGGTCATGCCCGCGGCCATCAACCGGAATGAGACGAAAATAGGTGTACATATAGAGGAACACCGTGCGATTAGGATTTTGAACGATTTCGAAGGGCAGGGCGCTGGCGCTATGGCGCGGAATACCGCCGATGATGCACAGGGATTCAGGATCGATCGTCGCGGTCAGGTTATGGTGCAGCGCCGCTTCTCCCGCGGACGTCAACGGCAATTTGAAGCCCGGCAGATCCTTGCCAATGTTCCCGACCGGCGTCGTTGCCGGTGAGCCCTTCCAGTAGCCGCTCAAATCGGGATGACCGTCGGCAGCACGCGGGGCGGGGCGCGGTCCTGTCGTGGGTTCTTCGCCGAAGAGCAGGTGACGCTCCTCGGGCGGGATGTCGGTGTTGGAGGCCTTCGAATCAGCAGCCAACGTCGTCCGCGCGTCAAATACGCCATGGGTCAATACAAGCATAAGAACTGCGGCCAGAACACGCCGCGATCTGGCGACCGGATTCCTTGACGTGAGCAATTCCCGTCGTTGGTGCAAGTCCATTATTTTTGAGTGGTGGCTCAAAGCACGCCGATAATGCGTCCCGCAATTCCCGCGGCCAGCCACAGGAACCAGGTGAGCAGGGTTGCGGACTTGGCTCCGGTCAAGTGGCTCACTGAAGCGGTGAGAATCGCGACGAATATCAAGGCCAACTTGACGCGAAATGCCGCATTCCCGTAGTACCGCAACGGCCCGTCTGAGAAAAGCAAGAGGCCGGAGACGATCATGACCGCCAGGCTTGCGATCTGCGCCCGCACGAGGTCGCGCGAGATCGCCCCAGGTGGCCTGCCCTTGAATATCATCCCGATCGATTGAAGGGCGGAAATGAGAAGCGTGCCGCCCAACAACGCCAATGCCAGCAGGTGCACCATCTCGACCAGGGCAAAGCCCCATTTCGACTCGCGGATGGCCGTCCCCACCCATGAACTTTCGAGCCATTCGCACGCCTGCAGCAGAGTCATGCGGAGGCTGCATTTACAAGTAGGCAATCGCGCGCCCGAGCACGATGATGCCGCTCCACAGTAAAAGAGACAGTATCGCTCCGAGCTTTGCCTGCCGAGGTACGATATTGGGTGCGCTCCACGAGGCAAGGTGGGCATCGTGAGTGCTGTGAAACTGCCATTGGTTGACCCCGGCCGCCAACATCAAGACCATCTTCAGGCGAAACGCGAGATTGAAGTAGAGCTTGTCCGCCTCCGACCAAAACAGCAACAGCCCGGTCGAGGCCATCATGGCAAAACCGAGCCACGTGATCCTGATCAAGGGCTCGGCTACGGCGTGCAACGAAAGCCGGTTCAGAAGGACGCCCAACATGCGCAGGTCGACGATCGCTATTGTGCCCGCTGTCACGACGATACCCAGAACATGGACCGTCTCGATGGCCGAAAACAGATTGTCCGATTCGCGAATGCGTG
>CAYRAC010000991.1:0-1576 GCA_964422045.1 uncultured Steroidobacteraceae bacterium | reverse complement strand
TCTGCTCCGGCATTCCAGCTGATGATCGTTCCCTGGGGATCGAGCAAGAAGATGGCGTAGTCCTGTACTCCTTCGATCAGCAGCCGGGTTCGCTCTTCGCGGGCAAGCAACGCCGACTCCTCGCGGCGGCGTTCGCTCAGGTCACGGAGCGTCATCCAGCCAGTCAGGCCGACGATCAGAGCGCTCGTGATGCCTTCCAGCATCACGACCGCAAGTGTCCATGGTGTACCTTCATTCCTGGCGACGACGCTGAGACAGGCAACCGTCGCAACGGCAAGCATCACCGCGAAGGCGGCTGCGAAACCCAGCTGCATCGTCCGAATAGATTTTACTGTCGTGCTCATTTAAGCCGCCCGTAACAATGAGGGCACTACATCGATTAGGTGTGGTCAGGGATCCCGGATTGCCCGAATCCCTTGACAGGAGGAATTAGCTCAAGCGCCCGTCTGGACCGTGGCTCTATTGAGACCGGCCGATCAGCTGAACATAACGCCAGTACGCTCCGTTGTCGGGCAGAATACTAGGGTCTGTATCACGTATTCGCGTTCGTCATACGCATAACAGACTTTGACGCCTATCTGAAGATGGGGCGCAGGGCGCTCAATCGTCGTCGCGCCAAACCGCAAGCGCGATGGTAATGATGTAGGGAAAATACTATAGCGCGCGAAGAAGCGATGCGCATCTCACTCCGGCGACACCGCGCCAAGACAACAACGATCGCGATGCGTTCAGCATTCTTGCTGCTGCTCGCTAGTGTTCAGAAGCCGACATTACCGCCGTTAACTAAGGCTGGTTACACGCCGCGCCGGCGCCACACTGGAAAGTTAAATAATGCGAAAGACAACAAAGCACGCGAGCCTCCCATTTGTGATTGGAATGCTCGGTGCGGTGGCGGCAAACGTCGGTTCCGCGCAAGCGCTCGAGGACTTCTCATTACACGGCTTCGGCTCGCAGACCTACTATCAAACGAGTGCGAATACCTATATGGGCGCGGATCACCGAGGAACGTGGGACAACAATTTCTTGGGATTGATCGGCACATTTGCCGTCAACGATAAGACGACAGTCTGGTCGCAGCTCGAAACCTCATCCACCGCCACGACGCACTTCACCTGGTTCTTCATCAATTACCAGTTGTCGGACGATTCGCAGGTAGATGCCGGCCGCGTCAAGATGCCGGTCGGCATCTACAATGAAATCACCGATACGACATTCCTGCAGCAGTCCGCGCTGCTACCCGCGATATATCAAAACGCCACCAACTGGCTGCATGACGCCTACAATGGAGTGGGTTACGACTATACTCAACACCTGGGCGATGCCGGCAAGATCCTTTGGCAGGTTTACGGCGGCGACAACGACGATACCGGTCTTCCTGCCGATGGTCGTGATCGACGCGTTTACGGAGGGCGCATCACTTACACATCCTCCGTCGACGGTTTACGATTCATGTTGTCGGGCAATCGTGCTCAGATTCAAATCCAAACCATCGGCTTGCTCAGCACACCGCCGACCAGTTATCTCGTTACCGTGCCGATTGGCAACCCCTTCGGAAAGACGCGGTCTCCGCCACTCG
>CAYRAC010000990.1:0-1577 GCA_964422045.1 uncultured Steroidobacteraceae bacterium | reverse complement strand
AGTCCGCGAGCGCTTCGATCCGCGGGCTGAATCCGATTTCACTCAACATGAGGATGCCGCCCCGCTTGAGCACGCGCACGAGCTCGGCACCGCATTCGCGCCAGTCATCGCAGTGCTGTACGCCCTGAATGACACCGATTGCATCGAAGTAGCCGTC
Organism: uncultured Steroidobacteraceae bacterium; assembly: GCA_964422045.1. Classification (GTDB taxonomy): domain Bacteria; phylum Pseudomonadota; class Gammaproteobacteria; order Steroidobacterales; family Steroidobacteraceae; genus Bog-1198. Next base: position 1,420 of record CAYRAC010000990.1, on the reverse strand, counting down.
CGGCACGTCACTCGTATAGTCGTATTGCCAGGTGCCGATCATGCCGCCGCGGCCACGCTTGCCCGTGGTGATCGTGTCGCGTGCCTGCTCAATGACATCGAACGTGCGCAACTCTCCCGTCGGCCCGATGCGTTCTCGCAGATCGGCCTCGAAGCCGCAACTCGGCAGGCTCTCACCGAGCAGCAACACACGGTCACCCGGCCGCAGCGACATCTTGTCGTACATCATGTCGCGTACCGGCGCAGCCTTGACGCGCCACATGTAGGGCAGACCGCCGATGAATACGGCAGTACACCAGCGCGCGCGTTGGGCCGGATCGAGTATTCCCTCGCCGAAGCGCCGGACGTCATGCGCCTGCATCCAATCCCAGGGGTCGTCGCCGCTCTTGTTCATGTCTACCTCCAACCGTTCATGGCGAAATCACACACTCATGCCGAAGGCTCCCAGCCGTGTGCGACCCGGCACCGATGCGATGCGGTTGCCGCAACTGCGCTTGCACCAAGCGCGGCATGACCTCCCGTGTCCAGCGCGCCAGCCCGTCCTCGAAGTCGATCCAGCACAGCAATACACCATCGATGCCGGCCATCGACAATCGGCTGAGCGTATCGACGATCGTATCCGCGGTGCCCACGAGCGGAAAGCCGCCGGCGCCGCATATGTAGCGGTTGCGTATGGCGCGCAAAGCGGCCGGGGGCATGCTCTGCGACTCGGCCCCGAGCATGGTCAGCATCGCGTCGACGGACTTCGAGTCCGCGTGCTCGATGATGCGACGTTCATAGGCATCCGCCTCCGCCTGCGTATCGCGTTGGATCACGTAGGCAATCGTCCACACTTGAATGCTTCGGCCGAAATCCCGGCGTGCCAGATCCCGGTAGGCATCGACGTCGGCTTTGGCGCCGCCGGCATCGCTCGACTTGACGATCGTAAAACACATGTCCGCATATTTTGCCGCGAAGGCGCGGCCCTTGTCGGAGCCGCCGGCGTTCATGATCGGCAGCGGCGACTGCAGCGGCTTGGGGAAGGACTCGCCCTTCTTGATCGAGTAGAAACGGCCTTCGTAATCGAAATCGTCCTGTTCGAGCCAGAATCTTTGCAGCACGTCCATCCATTCTGCGGCCTGCGCATAGCGGTCCGCATGAGCCGCCAGGGCGCCGCCGAACATGCGAAATTCGGGCTCATTCCAGCCCGCGACGACATTCAGGGCGAAGCGCCCGTTGCTCACGTGATCAACCGTGGCGCCTTGCTTGGCGACGATCACGGGGTGCATCAGCGACATGTGCGCGGTGGCCATCACCGCGGAGCCGCGCGTCGCCTGACCGAGGGCGCCCGCCCAGACGAACGGATCGTAGACATCGAGGCGCCCAAGATTCGGCGAATCGCTGGCCCGCCCGGTCTTCCAGCGGGCGAACGGCACGAGCGC
>CAYRAC010000989.1:0-1579 GCA_964422045.1 uncultured Steroidobacteraceae bacterium | reverse complement strand
CGATTTCACGGTGAACAAGATGGACGTCGATTTGAATGTCGCCATGTATGAACTGTTGCCGAGCGGCGACTATATTTACCTGTTCAATCCCACCTACGAATTCCGCGCGAGCTACGCCAAAGATCGCGTCAACCGCCATCTACTCAAAGCGGGCGAGCGCCAGCAGTTGCTGTTCAAGAGCGAACGGATGACGAGCCGGCGATTCCAGCCGGGCAGCCGGCTGGTGATGATTCTCGGCATCAACAAGCGGCCGGATCGCGAGATCAATTACGGTACCGGCGATGACGTGAGCGAGGACTCCATCGCCGATGGCAAAACCCCCATCAAGGTCCGCTGGTATAGCGACAGCTACGTCGAAATCCCGGTTCGCAGATAGCGCGGCGTTGCCCGCGGGTTGAGTTCGAGCACTGCGCCAAGGCGCGGTCCCAGGCGGTCGAGCGTCGCGATCCTATATATCGCCCAGGCTCAACTCCTCGAAGGCGGCGGAAGGCTTGGCGCCAAATGAGATCTCAGGGGCAGCGAGTCCCTGGCCGGTTGATTTAGAATCAACCGAGCGCTGTCACAACCAAGGGGGAAGCCTGCATGAGCGAGGAAATCGTGTTTTATCACAATCCAATGTCGCGCGGCCGCATGGTGCACTGGATGTTGGAAGAGGTCGGCGTTCCGTATCGGATCGAATTGCTGAGTTTCGAGAAGGGCGAGCACAAGAAGCCCGCGTTTCTGGCGGTTAACCCCATGGGAAAGATTCCGGCGATCGTGCATCGCGGAGCGGTAGTCACCGAATGCGGAGCGATCATCACCTATCTTGCCGATGCGTTCCCCGCGTCCAAGCTGGCCCCCACGATCGAGGATCCCGCGCGCGCGACGTACCTGCGGTGGATGTTTTTCGGCCAGGGCTGTATCGAGCCTGCGTTGATCGATCGCATGCTGTCGCGGCCGCCCGCCGACAAACCCGGCGCAGTCGGCTACGGCAACTACGACGATATGTTGCACACCACGGAGAAGGCCCTGACGCCCGGGCCCTACATCTTGGGTGATCGATTCAGTGCCGTCGATGTGTACATCGGATCGCAGCTGGGGTTCGGAATGATGACCAAGAGTTTGGCACCGCAACCGCTGTTTCAAAGCTACGTGGATGCGCTATTCGAGCGTCCGGCGTACAAACGCGCCATCGAGCAGGGCGAAAAGCTGGCGGCGCGATTGAAGAATTAAAGAGCGGCCTTTGGCGGCGGCTGCCTGGCGAGCAGCCAAATGCCCACCACGACCAGCAAGGTGCCTGCCGCCACCCAGACCGTGAACGGCTCGCCGAGCAACAGCACCGCCATGAGGATGGTCGACAAGGGGCCGATCGTGCCGGCCTGGGCGGTCAGCGACGCCCCGATGCGCTCGACGGCCATCATCACCATGATGACGGGTGCGAAGGTGCATACGGTTGCGTTGAGCAGCGTCAGCCACAGAACTTGCGGGGCCACCGCCATCGCGCTCAACGGCCGCAGCAACAAGAATTGGGCAATGCAGATGATGCCCGCCACGCTCGGCGCGAGGCCCGTGAGACGCAGCGCGCCAAGGCGTCTGACTT
>CAYRAC010000988.1:0-1580 GCA_964422045.1 uncultured Steroidobacteraceae bacterium | reverse complement strand
TTGATCGGCCGCGGCGGTCCGCTTTGCGTCAAGATGGCCTCGCGAAACAGCTGCAGCAGCATCTCGTTGAGGAGGCTGATGTCCATCACGGTGCGGTAGTACTTCTGCATCAGCTGTTCGACGGCGAGCGTGAAACTCGCGTCCTCGTAGCCGAACATCTTCGCTAGTTTGATTTGATAGTCGAATAGCAGCCGATCCTCGCGCCGCCCGGTCAGAACATGCAGTCCAAAGCGCACCTTCCACAGGAACGATTGTCCGGCTTTGAGCTTGCGCAGCTCCTCGCGCGTGAGGAAGCCGTGTGCCACCAGCTCGTCGAGCGTGTCGGTGCCGAAGTGGCGCTTCGCAACCCAGCCGATCGTCTGAATGTCACGCAGCCCGCCCGGGCTCGATTTGACGTTCGGTTCAAGGTTATACGCGGTATCGAAGTAGCGATGATGCCGCTCGGTCTGTTCCTTGACCTTCGCCTCGAAGAAATCCTGCGAGGACCACAAGCGGTCGGGCGCCAACGCGCGCCGCATCCCGGCGAATAGCGCCTCGGGGCCGGCCAGCAGCCGCGCCTCGAACAAGGTGGTGGCGACGCTGATGTCGGCGAGACTCTCGCGCTGGCAGTCGTCGATGGAACGCACACTGTGCCCGACCTCGAGGCCGATATCCCAGAGAAAGGTCAGAAACTTCTCGATATCCGATTGCCAGTCCGCCGAATCGCTCTTTGGCAGCAGCACCATGATGTCGATATCCGAACTCGGGTGCAGTTCGCCGCGTCCGTAGCCTCCTACCGCCACCAGCGCAAGATCATCCGCAAACCGGCCGGCGTGGCGCACCCAGGCGGCGCGCAGCGTAATGTCGACCAGGCGCGCGCGGTCGCGCACCAAGTCCTCGATCGCGTCGTCGTGAGCGAAACGCTCCTGCAAAAGCTCACTGCCGCGATCCAAGACCTGACGGAAAACGATCGGCGAGAATTGGCCCTGCTGTAGGGCGAGAGGTGCTGCCGTCAAATACGGCCAATCGGCAGGGTGGGCGAGAATCTTTTCGGGCGCGTTCAAGAGGCCGCCGCGGCGGCTGGAAGGCCTACGCTTGCGCTTAAAGTGAGCACTTCGAAGCCTAAGTCAGTCACCAAGATCGTGTGCTCCCACTGCGCCGACAGCGATTGATCCTTGGTCACCACGGTCCAGCCGTCGGGGAGCAGCCGTACGTCGCGGCGCCCGGCATTGATCATGGGTTCGATCGTGAAGGTCATGCCCGCCGCCAGTTCGAGGCCCGTCCCGGGCTTGCCGTAGTGCAGCACTTGCGGATCTTCGTGATAGATGCGGCCGATACCGTGCCCGCAATATTCACGCACCACCGAGAAATTATTGCTTTCGGCAAACGTCTGAATGGCGTGTCCGATGTCGCCGAGATGCACCCCGGGTCTCACCACGTCGATCCCGCGCCACATCGCGTCGTGGCATACGGCGGTGAGGCGCCGGGCCAAAGCAGTGCTGATGGTGCTGCAGGAAACGTGTACCGCATCGCTTTGCAGGGCAGATGCAATCCCGCTATCGCCGAAGACGACGTGCTCCACCGCACGGTCGTCGGCCAGC
>CAYRAC010000987.1:0-1583 GCA_964422045.1 uncultured Steroidobacteraceae bacterium | reverse complement strand
GCATGAGCGAAGATTCGCGCGGCAAACATGATGACGGCAAGCTGTTGTATTGCTCCTTCTGTGGAAAGAGCCAACACGAGGTTCGAAAACTCATCGCTGGACCCTCGGTATTCGTCTGCGACGAATGCGTGGAGCTGTGTAACGACATAATCCGCGAGGAGCTCGAAGAGCGCGCCGAACGTACCCGGGACAAGCTGCCCAAGCCGCAAGAGATCAAGAAAGTCCTGGATGAATATGTCATCGGCCAGGAACGCGCCAAGCGCGTCTTGTCGGTTGCCGTATACAACCATTACAAGCGTCTGCAGACGCGTGGCGCGGAAGGCGTGCGTTCGCGCGACGAGGTGGAACTCGCCAAGAGCAATATTCTCCTCATCGGGCCCACCGGTTCCGGCAAGACCTTGCTGGCAGAAACGCTGGCACGCCTGCTCAACGTGCCGTTCACGATTGCCGATGCCACGACGCTGACCGAAGCCGGTTACGTCGGTGAGGATGTCGAAAACATCATTCAGAAACTCTTGCAGAAATGCGATTACGATGTCGAGAAGGCCCAGACCGGCATCGTCTACATCGACGAAATCGACAAGATTTCGCGAAAATCCGACAATCCGTCGATCACCCGCGACGTCTCGGGCGAGGGCGTATAACAGGCCCTGCTCAAACTGATCGAAGGCACGATTGCCTCGGTGCCGCCGCAGGGCGGCCGCAAGCACCCGCAGCAGGAATTCCTGCAAGTCGACACGACCAATATTCTGTTCATTTGCGGCGGCGCGTTTGCGGGTCTCGAAAAGATCATCATGAATCGGACGCACAAGAGCGGCATCGGCTTCGTCGCCGAAGTGCGCGAGCAGAACGCGCGCCCGCACGGCAACGACGTGTTCCACGACACCGAGCCCGAGGACTTGATCAAGTACGGCCTGATTCCGGAATTCGTCGGCCGCTTGCCCGTGGTCGCAACCTTGGAAGAGCTGGACGAAGACGCGCTGATTTCGATTTTGATGCAGCCGAAGAACGCCCTCACCAAGCAGTACCGCAAACTGTTCGACATGGAAGGCGTGGAATTGGATTTCCGCGAGGATGCGCTGCGCTCTGTGGCCCGCAAGGCGATGCAGCGCAAGACGGGCGCGCGCGGTCTGCGCACTATTTTGGAAAATGTGCTACTGGATACCATGTACGACCTGCCGTCGTTGCGTAATGTGCAAAAGGTCGTGGTCGACGAGCAGGTAATCGAAGGCCACAACAAACCCTATATCGTCCATCGGACCGAGGAGACTCGTTTGGTGGCTCCGGTGGAGGAACAGCGGCGACCTACGGGCTCGGACCATCTCTGAGCCGAGCTTGAAACTCTTCGTAGGCGGCCGCATGTACCAGAAGATTGCAGTACGTGCCACAACCATAAGGCTAGCCTCGTGAGCGACGAACCCATTATTGCCGATGTCCCTGAATCAACGCCGCTCGCGGGCGGCGTGCCGGTGCTGCCGCTGCGTGACGTGGTGGTGTATCCCCACATGGTGATCCCGCTGTTCGTCGGGCGCGAAAAATCCATCGTGGCGCTCGATCTTGCCATGAAGGCCGACAAGCGCATT
>CAYRAC010000986.1:0-1585 GCA_964422045.1 uncultured Steroidobacteraceae bacterium | reverse complement strand
GATGGCGCTTGTTCCTGTGCCTCGAGCGCGAGCAGCACCTCGTTGCGGATATGGATGAGATCGTCGTCCGTTCGCAACCTCGGCCGCTTTACAGACACCTCGAATATTCTCGAAATGCGACCAGGCCGCGGGGCAAGGACGATGACCCGATCGCCCAGGAACACGGCTTCATCAACATCGTGCGTGACCAGAACCATGGTGATCTTCTCACGGGCCCAGATCTGCTGGAGTTCGATCTGCATCTTGCCCCGCGTCAGCGCGTCGAGCGCTCCGAACGGCTCGTCGAGAAGCAATATTTGCGGCCGATTGACCAGGCCTCTTGCGATCGCCGCGCGCTGTGCCATCCCGCCCGACAACTGGCTTGGATAAGCCCGCTCGAACCCTTGCAGCCCGACCAATTCGATATGCGCGGCAATCGTTTGCTTTTTGAGGGCCGCGCCGATCGGGGCATTCTGCAGACCGAGTCCGATATTCTGCCAGACCGTCGCCCACGGAAACAAACGCGGCTCCTGGAATACGATACCGCGATCGAGGCTCGTGCCCACGATCGGTTGGCCGTCCTGCGAGATATCGCCGCTGAAGCCGCGCTCCAGTCCTGCCAATAGCCGCAACAAAGTGGACTTGCCGCAGCCGCTCGGGCCGACAATGGATACGAACTCACCGGGCCTGATCGAGAGCGAAATATCCCTCAACGCTTCGACTGGCTCGCCGTCGACCCGAAAGGTCTTGCTCACATGATGAACGTCGAGATGTCCGCTCATGACGTCCCCTTGCCCGCTTTCGTGGCTTACGCGGTCACGTCTAGCCCGGAAATTTTCCAGAAAAGACGAACTCCGAAATCGGCTTGCGGCCATTTGGCGTTTCGGCGGCATGGAATGTTTCCGGAATCAGGCTCTTGTCACCGCGCCTGCCGACCGCAATCACCGCATTGATCGCGTATCCCGATGGAATTCCCAGTTCGTCTCGCGTTCGTTCGACGTCAAACCCACCGATCCCGTGAGCGTGCCAGCCGGAAATCGTCGCTTGCAGCGCCAGATTCGCCCACGCTGCACCTGCATCGAAGGCGTGCGAGCGTGACTCAACCGGGCCGCTGCCTCCCGGCGGGATAAATTCTTTCGCGGAAACCACGACGATGAGCACTGACGCTGTCTTCGCCCATTGCTGATTCCGCTCGCTCAGCAGGCGGAGAAAACGATCCCACTCCGGCGCACCGCGCTTCGCATAGATGAAACGCCACGGCTGCGAATTATAGGACGACGGCGCCCAGCGCGCGGCTTCAAACAGGCTTGACAGGACCTGATCCGGAATCGATTCCTCGGTGAACGCGCGTGGCGACCACCGGTCGGTAAATACCTTGTCGATTGCATGTGCGGTAGCGCGAGATGGTTGGCCTGACATGAGATTTGTTCCTTGAGAAGTCGAGAGACCCGATCGAAATTCGTTGAAATCCCTACTGTCCGATCGCAACTGGTTTTCCGGACGCGTCGTAGGCTTGCCAGTAGTTCACCAGGCCCTGGCTCGCGAGGGCCTTGTCGAGAAAGGACCGATCGAACCAGCCATTGACATCGATATCACGCCGGACGAG
>CAYRAC010000985.1:0-1585 GCA_964422045.1 uncultured Steroidobacteraceae bacterium | reverse complement strand
GCAATCATCAGCAAAACCTGATTGCTTCGCGGGGAGATGCCGCGATGGGTCAGCAAGTGCAGCAATTTGAGGCCCAAATGCAGGCCATGCGTCAGCAGGTCGGCGCCTTCGAGCGCCACCAGGCCGCACAGGCTTCCCAGGTGCAGAGCTTCACCCACGCTTTGAACGGTGTTACGCCCACGATTGATCCCCTGAGCGGGCAGGCACGCACCGTTTGGACCGGGCCCGCGGGACATTATTGGGCAAATGGCCTGGGGGATGTGGTCAATTCGAACTCGCAGCCGAATGCCTCGTGGCACGAGATCCAACCGACGCAGTGACACTCGCGCGGTAGATGTATTCACTGTCCTACACGAACTATAGCGTTTTTCCCTACAAAATGCCCCGTCACTTTGCAGTACAAAGGCCTTAAAAGCATACCAGTTCGGGGTGGCGTATCGACAACCAGGAATTGAGCAACATGCATAGCTGCGTCAGCTGTGGCCGCGATCTGCGTGTATTTCGCAGATACGACTTCAAATCGGCCGCGTTTCGACACGTGTATCGGGACCGTCATGTTTACCGCTGCGTAGAGTGCGGTTTATGCCAGGCGGCTGTTTCTCAGGTCGATGAACAAGCGCTGCTGCACTACTATCGAGCCGAGTATCGCGCCTTCGCGCGAATTGGAATCGGCGATGCGGGTCACTCATGGTATCGAGCGCGCGCCGCGGCGCTTGCTGAATTGGCGGCCGAACAACTTTCTCAAACTCCGGCCCGCGCCTTTGAGGTCGGTGCAGGATACGGCTATAACCTGATGACCCTCGGTGAACGGTTTCCCGGCGTCTCTCTGTTCACGGATGAACTCGATGAATCCATCAGGCTTCCAGACATCATCAAACGCGGCACCATGTCGGATGGAAACTTCGACGTCGTGATACTTTCTCACGTGCTTGAGCATTTCACGGATCCGAAGCGATTGGTCCGTTCCGCGCTCAATGCCCTGACGCGCGACGGTATCGTCGTCATTGAAGTGCCGAACGATGTGCCGGGGATCTTTCCGCTCAACGGTCCCGACGAGCCGCATCTGACCTTCTTTACGGCTCAGACGCTAGCGACGCTGCTTGGAACAAGTGCGGTTTTCGCGGCAGGCCCTCCTTACCGCAACAAGAGCGTGGGTGCGCACGTGCGAAGGATTGCGGCAAGAGTTCTTCAGGATACGCCCGTTGTTTCGCGCTTCGTAATGCACGGCCGGATGCGAGTCATTTCTCCGAGCTCATTCGCCATGCGGCGGCAAAACGGGGTGTTTCTGAGAGCTGTGCTGCGAAATCCCCAAAAAACAGTCGGAAAAGATCGGAAGACGCCGCAAGCCCACGCGGCGGCGCCAGCGCAGGCCTAGCGGTGCGGTCGTAGCGCTGAGTTTGGCGGCCCGAAACTGCCATCTCGTCACCTGCAGATGACCTTTTCGCATAAGCGGGCGCGATATATACACCTAACCAAACGGTCTGATTGCCGATGAATAAATCCCCTACCCTCACCGTACCGGGGGCGTGGTTCACCTGTAAGGAGCGTCCGATGTCTCGCGTACTCGATGAAGTGCTCGCTGCCA
>CAYRAC010000984.1:0-1587 GCA_964422045.1 uncultured Steroidobacteraceae bacterium | reverse complement strand
TTGGAGAATGCCGGCGGCGGCGCTCGCGCTCGCGCCGGCGGTGGGCGTCGGCGCCGCAGACGGGACGGGAGTCGCTGCCGCGGCTGCGGCGGGCGCGGCGGGCACCGCCGCGGGCGGCGCGGCCGGCGCGGGCACACCGGCAGTGGCCGATGGCGGGGTACCCGTCACTTGTTTCAGCTGCTCTTGAAGATGCAGCACCAGGGCTTTGAGTTCTTGAACTTCGCGCGTGAGTGCATCGACGCGCTCGTCCGTGCTTTGAGGCGGCGCCGGCGCGGCGTTCTGCGCGGATGCGGCGCAAGCGTACCCGAGCAGCAGCATCGCGCTCGCGATGCGCGCGTACTTCGCGAAACAAGTGGTGGAATTTGCTCGGGGCGCCGGATCACTGTTAGAGTGAAACGCTCCTGGAGCAACCGTACATCCCGTTAGGCTCATAGCGCATCATCCTTGTTGATCCAGTCCGCCACCGAAAATCGCACGGACCCATCGTGCTGGCAAGCCGGTCGGCAAGCCAATTGGCAAGCCGGTTGGCGAGCCAATCTCGATTTGTCTTTTGCCCGCCGCGAGGGTCGAACGCTGCTCACGCGCAGGTCGCACACTGGGCCGCTGCAAATACAGAAGGTACTGTACCCCGAAGGCCGCGAGATCTGTCATGCGACGGTCTTGCATCCCCCGGGAGGCATTGCGGCCGGCGACTCGCTCAACATCGCGGCGCAATTGGATGCAGGCGCGCGGGTGTGCCTCACGACGCCCGGCGCGACCAAGTGGTATCGCTGCCCGCAGGGCGAGTCGCAGCAGCAGCTGCGTTTCTCGCTCGGCGAGGGTGCGGCATTGGAATGGCTGCCGCGAGAGAACATTCTCTTCGATGCGTCGGAGGTGGGCATGGGCCTCGACGTCGACTTGGGACCGAGCGCGCAATTCATCGGTTGGGAGTTACTCTGTTTCGGCCGGCGCGCGTCACGGGAAACCTGGCGCCACGGCGGATTGAACCTGCGCACGAGCATTCGGCAAGCGGGGCGCCTGCTCTGGTGCGAGCGCGGCCAGGTACGGGCCGACAGCGGCTTCGACTGCTCTGCCGTGGGTCTGGCGGGATGCAGCGTGAGCGGTACGCTGATTGCCGCGGGCGCACCTATCGATTCTGCGACGCTCACCGCCTGCCGTAGTATCGTGCCGGGCGAGGGGTCGCGAATCGGCATTTCCGCGCTGCCTCAAGTCTTGGTGGCGCGCTATTTGGGCCATGCATCGCAGGATGCGTTCAATTGGTTTGCTTCCGTGTGGCACGTGCTGCGTCCCGCCCTGTTGGGCGTCGCGGCGTCCGCGCCGAGAATTTGGGCTTGTTAACGGTATCGAGTCAGCCATGGAATTGACGCCGCGAGAGAAAGACAAATTATTGATCTTCACCGCCGGACTGCTGGCGGAGCGGCGCCGGGCACGTGGCTTGAAATTGAACTACCCCGAGACCGTGGCGTTGATCACGTGCGCCATCTTGGAGGGAGCGCGCGACGGCAAGACGGTTGCAGAACTCATGAGCTACGGCAGCACCATCATTACGCGTGCGGAGGTCATGGAGGGCATCGCCGAGATGATCCC
>CAYRAC010000983.1:0-1592 GCA_964422045.1 uncultured Steroidobacteraceae bacterium | reverse complement strand
GACAGTCGGTCGAGGCGTGCCCGACGTACGACGCCTACGAGCAGCTCGGAGAACTCGCGGCGCAATCGCCGCAGCGCGAGGACAAGACCAAGGCCGTGGGTGCCTTCGTGTCGGCGCATGCCCTGGCGCCCACTCCACAAGCGAGCGCATGGTCGCTGTACCAATACGCGGCACTGCTCAACCGCGAGGGCGATCCGCAAAACGCCTATCCGCTCATCAAGCAGGCGCGGGCACTCGACTCAGCCAATGCCGACATCGCTGCTTTGTCTTCCACCATCGAGGCAGAGGTCCAGCACCCGACTCAGGAACACATCCTGCGGGCGCTGCATTATTCGTTGTACCAGCCGTTGGTGGCGCCGCGCGTTGGCGCGATGTCGCCCGCGGGCGGCAGCGCGCGCAGCGTCCCCGAACCGGCCGCCCCCGCCGCCGCGTCGGGCCCGTCCGTCAACATCCCGATCAATTTCAACTCCGGCAGCATCGTGGTCGATCCGCAGACGCAACCGAATGTCGAACTGCTCGCGCATTCCTTGGCGGATCCCTCGCTCGCCGGCCACCAGTTCACCTTCGTCGGACATTCCGATGCCCGAGGCAGCGATCAGTTCAATGTAAACCTTTCTCAGCAGCGCGCCCAGGCGATCAGCCAGCTGGTCACGAACCTCGAGCCGGGGCTCAAGGGCCGCATCGTGGTGGAGGGCCACGGTGCGCGCGAGCCCATCGACATGGGCAAGGACGAGAATGCGCTGCGCGCCAATCGGCGGCTGCAAGTGTTGATCAAGTAGCTTCCTGGTCCTCGAACTCCCGGGCGACAGAACCCAGGGTCGCGGTAAAATCCCGCGTCGCGCAATTTCACCGCTAGGCGCCTGGAGTGATTGATGATGAGCATCGCCAGCCTTCGCGATTTTCTCCTGTGGTGCGCCATAGTGAACTACGCGATATTGTTCGGGTGGTTCTTGGCTTTCATCTTTGCGCACGGATCGCTCTACCGGCTTCACGCAAAATGGTTCCGGATTTCAGAAAATCAGTTTGACGTCATCCATTATTCAGGAATGGCGGCGTATAAGATCGCAGTGCTGACGCTGAACGTGGCGCCATATATCGCACTGCGCATTGCAACCGGCCATGGCATCTGACAATCGTTTGGCGCGATCGCGGGTCGCGTCCACGCGACGTCAGGGGCGGCGCCATGTTTAGCTACTACCCGCTTTTCATTGCGCTCGCTGGATTTGTCATTGCAGCTCTGCTCTCCGAACGGGCGTTATCGCTGATGCAACCCGATGCCAAGGTTGCCCTCGTCGACGCTTCGGCGCGCACTCGTGTAATCACTATTCTGGTGGCGGCCGCGTTCGTGGGGTTGATCGTTTGGCGCCCCATCATCGCGTGGGCCTTTCTGGGAGTCGCTTACCTCTGCCTCGCCGTTCGATCGATGTTTCGCGTTCAACACCTGAACTTGCCCGTCTCGATCGCCCGTCTCCTGCATACGGCAAACCTCACGGCTTGCGGTGGTATGCTGATTTGCGCATGCATATTCGAACTGAGAACCCTGCAGTGACGGCGTCTCGACGCAAGCCGTCGCGCGTCAGTAAATCTGCTTG
>CAYRAC010000982.1:0-1595 GCA_964422045.1 uncultured Steroidobacteraceae bacterium | reverse complement strand
AGCAAGCGCTGCCTTTGCCCGACGCGGACAAACCATCGAAGCAGGGCCAGGCCACGCCGATGGAAGTGGCCGATTCGCCGCTTCGCGCGGGCGATCTGCGGTTCGGCTACCAAGCCGTGGCCGACACTCTGCCCCGCGATGCGCGCAGTCACGCGGACCAGAGAACAAAGAAGATATTCTTCAAGAATTTTATAGACGCCCGCGCGAAAGGGGTGATTCTTCCCATCGCAGCTAAGATGCTCACGCCCGCGCAGGTCAACGATGTTACCGCGGACGGGTATCTGACCTTCGTCATTCTGCGCGAGATCTCGCATGGACTAGGGCCGGCAAGTGCGCGCATCAACGGCAAGCAGGAGGATATTCGCCAGGCCATCGACGGGGCATTTGACGGACTGGAAGAGGCCAAGGCCGACGTCACGGGCATCTTCCTTGCCAAATGGCTGGTCGACCAAAAAGTCCTGCCCGAAAACATGCTGGACAAGATTTATGGCTCGTATGTGGGGGAAATGCTTCGCACTCTGCGGCTCGGCGCGGGCGAAGCTCACGGCCGCGCCGAATTAATGGAGCTTATTTACCTTCAAGAACAAGGCGCTCTGCGGCAAGATGCGGACGGTCGCTACGCGGTCGACTACAAGGCGATGCCGGGCGCGATAGCAAGCCTGGATCAGAAGCTGCTCACATTCGAAGCCGAGGGCGACCGATCCGGAGTGGAAACCTGGTTCTCCAAATACAATGCGATGCCGGACTCGCTGACGAAGGCGCTGGCGTCGACCAACGACATCCCTACAGATATCGCGCCGGAGTTCGAGCTTGGCGGCGAGCAGCGGCAATTGAACAAAGTCGTCTCTGCACAGCGGCCCGCGCCGATACCGCAACATCATGATGCCGCGCGCCAGCTTCCGGGTACGATCGTCGTTCCCGCATCCGACTTCTTTGCATCTATTCCAGCGGGCGATAGCAACGATGGACGCTTTCCCGCCGGGGAGTGGTTCTTCAACAACGACACGATCAACATGAGCGTGGCCGGCGATGTGACGGCGAATGTGCCCGTGAAGGAAGCCGGCGTCTACCACCTTTTTGTGCGCAGCATCGGCACCGCATCAAGCTCGTTCCGAGTTAGCATCGACGGCAAGGAGGATGCGGGCGCCTACGGCCACGGCGCACTCGCCTGGCAGCGTGGCGGCGACTTCGCGCTCAAGCCCGGAACAGTGGAAATTCGTCTGACATCCATTGTGCCGAGACCGTCGTTGAATGTTCTTGTGCTTACAAGGAACGCGGACTTCAAAGAAGACGACCTGAAAGCACTAGAGCTTCCGCCGGAGGTGAAGCTGCTGCATGAGTACCGCATCGAACCGTCGAACATCGTGAAGTTCGGCGATGTGGACGGCAGCAACAGATTCGCCATCCTCGATATCACCAGTGATTACTCCGCCATCATGTATGCGAATGACGGGCACGAGCTGTGGCGCTGGACGGCGCCGGCCAAGGATGCGCGGCTGCGTGGGGAGTTTGAGGCGCCCGCCATTCTATGGGATTTTCATCGCACCGGGCGCGACGAACTCGCGCACTGGCGCATGATCGACGACAAGGAGTGG
>CAYRAC010000981.1:0-1599 GCA_964422045.1 uncultured Steroidobacteraceae bacterium | reverse complement strand
TGCCCCTCAGTAAGGCACGACACCCCGCAATCCGCAAGCGCGCGCGCCACCTCGAGTTTCAGCCGCTCGTCCAAGCCGCCGAGCAACACATCGGGTCCGGACGCCGCATAGCCGTGCACCGCAATCACGCTGTCGCAGTTCGCGATCAACTCGAGCGCACGCGGCTCATCGAAGCAATGGCTGGCGAGGTGCAGGCAATCGAAATTGTCGCCGCTCGGCCGCAGCCCTTCGAACAGGTAGAGCCGATGCTCGTCCCCGGCGATCAGCCGGGCGACCTCGGAGGTGCGTCCTTCGATACGCCCGCCATGCGGCGCCAATATCGCGACCTGCGAGTGCTCGCGCGCGGCGACGCGAATCGCGTAATCGACGCCTTCCGTATAGTGCTGCGCGAGGTCGGCGAAACAGCGGATCTCGTTTGAAAGAAGCGGCGTGCTCACCGCGACAGTCTACCGCTCAGGCGCGTTTGCGTCCGTGCAACCTGGCGACGAGATCGGCTTCGCCGCGGCTCAGGCCATATTGCTGCGCCAGTTTGCCGGAATCGGCGCCGCGGCGCGCGGAGGCGATCGCCTGCGAGAACGAGCCGGGCGCGCCGCGCTGCTCGACCTGCTCGACGCGCTCGGCGACGCCCGCCCACTGCTCCTCGATGCGCCTGACCCGCCGCCCGGTCTTCACGCCGATCGAGGTCATGATTTCCAATTCACGGCGCAGCGCCGCCGATGCGGCGTCGGCGCCGCGATATTGAACCCGCAAGCGTCGGGCGGCGCGCAACGCCGCAAGTGCGGCGATCAAGCTGAGCAATGCGAGTGCCGCGGCCGCGAGGGCCAGCATCGTGTCCATGTTCATATTCATGTTCATATTAGGCGTACTCATCGATCAGAGATTTGGGGGGACGCGGCCCCGCGGGGCCCTCTTGCCCTGCGGTCTTGTCGGGCGGTTGCTTGTCGCCCTGCGGCGGACCCTTCGAGCCTTCCCGCGACGGACGCTTATCCCCAATGGGCAGCGCAGGATACAGGCCGGAGTTGCTCAAGCGGTCAACTTCACTCATTGCCTGACCTCGCTCATTCTGTCTTAGGTTGCTCGTTGCCGGGTGGCGGGACTTGATCTTTCACCAACACCGTCTTGTCGAGCGCTGCCGCGGTCAATGCCGCGGCGGCCGCGTCGGTTTGCGCAGGCGCCGGCGTTTGATCGCCCGCCTTGGCGCTCACCGGCGGCGCGGGCAGCTCTTCCAGCACCAATACGGCAACGCGTCGATTGGCGTTGCGCCCATCGGCCGTGTCGTTCGGCTGCCGCGGCCGGAACTGTCCGTAACCGACGATTTCGAGCCGCAACGGATCGATCCCTTGCCGCGTGAATTGGTGCACCACACTGGCGGCGCGCGCCGCGGACAATTCCCAGTTGGAGGGAAAGGCTGTGGTTTTTATCGGCCGATCGTCGGTATGTCCCTCGACGCGGATCGGATTCGGAAACGGCTTCAGAACCTCCGCGAGCTTGTCGAGCACGGGCTCGGCGGCCGCCGAGAACTCCCCCGCTCCGCTTGGAAACAGAATGTCGGCGTTGATCTCGATCTCGAGCCACATGTTTTCGCGGCGCACGGTCACG
>CAYRAC010000980.1:0-1599 GCA_964422045.1 uncultured Steroidobacteraceae bacterium | reverse complement strand
AATCTCCAACAGCTTCAGGCGCAGATCGCGCCGATCCGGCTCTCGCTCGAGCGCGATTCGAACCAAATCGGCGGCTTGATCGTACAAGCCGTAAGCCATGTGAAAATCGGCCTCGGCCAGAGGATCGCCTTGATCCAAATTGACGGCGCTCTCGCTCGAGATGGTGTCGTCGGCCGTCTTGATATTCGACTGCGTGTCGCCCAAGTGCTCGGGAGCGGCCTGCAAATCCGGCATCGGATGCTCGCCGGACTCCTCGACCAAGAAGGATTCCTCACCCTTGCGCCCGGCAACCTTGCCGGACGGATCGCGGTAATTGCCGACGTCGGTCGCCGCCATTCTGTTCAGTTCGGCTACGCTCTGGCGGCGGCGCCAGGCGGCGAGCGCCAACAGAATGAAGAATGCGAGGATCAAAGCGGCCGGCACCCACCAGTGGGCGGCAACCCAATCGATCCAGGACCCCGATTCAGCCGGCGTTGCGCCCGGTTTCTTCTGTGCGACGGGCGGCGTCGCCGGTGTCGGCGGCGAAGTTTCGGCCGGCGGCGGCACCGGGGCTGCGGTTGGTGCCGGCGTCGTCGCGACCGGCGGTGGCGCGCTCACGGCCGGCGCGGGCGCGGGCTGAGCGGGAGGAGTCGGAGCCTGCGTTGGTGCGCTCGCTGCAGGTGGCGGCGCGGCCGCCGCGCCCAGCTTGCGTTGCAGAGCGGAGAGTTCGCCGTTACGAATATCGATCAAGCGATGCGATTCGGCGAGTTGCCCTTCCAGATCCTTGATCCGGTCCTTGAGCGCCTGCGTCTCCGGCGCGCCGGCATTCGGCACCCCGTTGCTCGCGGCGCCGGCGCCGGTGCTCGGCGTGACCAGCCGCAGATGCCCGCCCTGCGGGGCTTCCGCGGAACCGTGCCAGGCATTCATCTGGCGATGCACTTCGCTGATCGCCTCGCTCTGATTGAGCGCGGCGATCTGATCGGCTCCCGGCACGCGCAGCACGGCACCGCGATGCAGAATGTTGATATTGCCGCCAAATGCGTCCGGATTGGCCCGATACAACGCCATCATGGTTTGATCGAGATTGGCGGAAGAGCCGGCTTGCAAGCTGCGCGCAATCTTGGTCAGCGTGTCGCCTTGACTGACTTGATACGTGTTGCCGGTGATCGGCGCCAGCGTCGCTGCACCGGCGCCGCCGGAAGAAATGCCCGAGGCGGCGCGACTGCCCGTCGTCGGCGCCGATAGGGCCGGCGCCGTGCGGCGCGGCGGCGCGGCAACGGCTGGTGCGGTGACCGGTGCCGCGCTGCTCGCAGTTTCGCCCGGCGTATACACCGGCGGGTCGAGCAGCACGGTGTATTCGCGCATCAAGCGCCCGCGCGCCCAATTCACCTCGACCAAGAATGTGACGAACGGCTCCGGGATCGCTTCGGTGGAGCGCACCAACAACGCATCGCGCCCGTCCTTGCCCTTGCCCACCTTGAAAGTCAGCGACGCCAAGAACGCCGGCCGATCGATGTTGTTCGACGTTCACGGAAACGTCGACGAGTGGTGCGAGGATCGGTTCGGCCCTTATGCTGCGGGTGAACAGGCCGACCCCATCTCAGAGCAAAATGGGGCTGA
>CAYRAC010000979.1:0-1601 GCA_964422045.1 uncultured Steroidobacteraceae bacterium | reverse complement strand
CCAACCTGCTTTGCGGCTCGCGTGACCGACGGGGTCTTCGTCGGTCACCCATCCGGTGTCCACGGCATTCATGTGGATGCCATCCCGGATGAAGTCCGGCGCGCTGGTACGCGTCATCATATTGAGCGCGGCTTTTGCCATGTTCGTGTGCGGATGTTTGTCGGTCTTGGTCGTGCGGTAGAACTGTCCCTCCACGGCACTCACGTTGACGACATGCTTGTGGCGTTGCGTCGTGCGCAGCATCAGCGGCTTGAGCCGCGCATTGAGAATGTAGGGGGCGATTGCATTGACGAGTTGCACCTCGAGCAGCTCCGGCGTCTCAACTTCGTGCAAGCGCAGGCGCCAGCTATTGACCTCGCGCAAATCGATTTGTTGGCGATCCTGGTCAAAGCGATTCGCCGGGAACAGCGCCTCGCCATCGCGAAAGTCGTCGTCGAGATAGTGCCGCTGTGAGAGCAGCGCGCTGCGCAACAGGCCCTCGCCATAGCCGGTTGCCGCCGCCGTCATTGCGCCTGCCGGCGCCCGATTGTCGTTAAGGCTGCGCTGCAACTCGTGATGACTCGCGAGCGAGCCCTTCCACAGGTCGGGCAGTGCGGCTGCCGACGCGTTCTCCTTGGTCAGAAGATGTTGAAAGAAGCCCGCCGGCCGGCGCACGGTCTGGCACGCGTTATTGAGAATATAGTCGAGGCGCGGCAGCCGCTCGGCCAAGAACCGCGCGAAAATTTCCACGCTCGGGGTATGACGCAGGTCCAGGCCATGGATCTGCAGGCGATCGCTGAAACTTGCAAAATCCTGTTCCCGTGAATACCGATCGGCCGCGTCGACCGGAAAGCGCGTGGTAACGACCACGTGCACGCCCGCGCGAAGCAGCTTCAGAGACGCCTGGAAGCCGATCTTGACCCGGGCGCCCGTCACGACTGCGTAGCGCCCATCAAGATCGGCCGACTGGGTGCGCTTGGCGTAGTTAAAATCGCCGCAGGCATCGCACATCGAGTCGTAGTAGCGATGCACGGCCGAATAGGGCTGCTTGCAGATGTAGCAGGCGCGCTCCTGCTGCAGATCGGCGCGCGCGTCGCTCGGTTTCGGACGCTCGAGCCACAGAGGCGCGTATTCTGCGCAGCGTCGCTGTACGCGCAGACCTGCCTGTTCAGTGAGTTTGCGATCATGATCCTTCGCGGCCTCACGTTTGGCCCGGCGGAAGGCCTTCGCCATTCTCGTGACATCGTGCCGTTCGGGCTTCGCCACCAGGCCGGCCAGCGTCAACAGTTCACGGCGCCTTGGCGGCGCGAGCCGCGCGAGGTGTGCGCGATCAGCCTCGATGGCGCGCAAAACGCGGATGCAAACCTCGGTGTCATCGTCACTGATGGCCGGCGTGGCCGTGGGGTCGGGATTCATGGGCGGTCATTGTATGTCGCCCGGTTGCGGCTCGCCGGTCAATCAAAGCTGGTTCATAATCCAAGCATAAACATGGAGTTGTAGTGTATTTCGAAGGTGAGATATACGGCAGTTTCCCGCAACTGCCGCCGTTTTCAAGGGGTGCCGCCAGCCTCGATTCGATCAAAGTCGGAGTCGCACGGGGCGCGCGTCGCATCATTCAACGG
>CAYRAC010000978.1:0-1607 GCA_964422045.1 uncultured Steroidobacteraceae bacterium | reverse complement strand
ACCAAAGGAACAGAAGCGCCATCTATTGGTACATTTGATCCAAGAAGGACAATGGCGCCAGGTGCTGATCTTCACGCGCACCAAGCACGGCGCGAACCGTCTCACCCAGCAGCTGGAAAGCGCCGGCATCGATGCCGCGGCGATCCACGGCAACAAGAGCCAGGCAGCCCGCGTCAAGGCACTCGAGATGTTCAAGCGCGGACAAGTCACCGCGCTGGTCGCTACCGAAGTCGCGGCCCGCGGTCTCGATATCAAGGAACTGCCGCAAGTCGTCAACTACGAATTGCCGAACGTGCCGGAAGATTACGTGCATCGCATCGGCCGCACCGGGCGCGCCGGCTCGGCGGGCGAAGCAATTTCGCTGGTGTCGAGCGATGAATCCGGATTGCTGCGCGACATCGAGCGAGTCCTGCGCCGCAGTATTCCCACTGTGCCGACCCCGGTATTCAAAATCGTCGAATCGGCGCCGCAGCCTGCGACGCGCGGCGATCGTCCGCAGGGAGATCGTCAAGGCAACCGTCCGGCGCAAGGCCAGCACCGCGCGGGCCAAGGCCACCACGGTGCCCGCGATTCGCGGCGTACACCGGCGAGCAGTGGATCCGGCACGCGCAGCTTCGGCCAACAGCGCCGCGGGCGCTCCCGCTAGGGCAGCGTCGGGGCCAGGGCCTTCAGGTAAGCGGCGAATCCCTCGCCGAGGCTCGGATGCTTGAGGGCATATTCAACGGTCGCCTGCAAGTATCCGAGCTTGCTGCCGCAGTCGTAGCGCTTGCCTTCGAATTCGAACGCATACACGGGTTCGCGCCGCATCAGCCGGGCAATGCCGTCGGTGAGTTGAATCTCGCCGCCGGCACCTTTGCCGATTTTCACGAGGTCGTCGAATATAGCCGGCGTCAACAAGTAGCGGCCGACCACGGCCAGGGTCGATTCCGCCTTGTCCGGTTTGGGCTTCTCGACGATGTTCGACATCTGACCGATGCGGTTCGCGAGCTTGCGCTCCAACGTCACGATGCCGTACTTATCCGTGTCGTTTCGCGGCACGTCTTGGACCCCGAGCACGCTGCCGCGGTGCGCCTCGAACACCTGCACCATCTGCTTGAGACAGGGCACCTCGGCATCGATCAAATCGTCCGCGAGATGCACCATGAACGGCGCATCGCCAACCACCGGCCTCGCGCAAAGCACCGCATGACCCAAGCCGAGCGGCGCCGGTTGACGTATGTACACGCATGACGCCCAGCTCGGCAGAATGCCGCGCAATATATCGAGCAAGTCCTGTTTACCCTGGGTCTGCAGGACGTTCTCGAGTTCGGGGTTGCTGTCGAAATGATCCTCGATAGCGCGCTTCGAACTGCCGGTGATGAAAATCAAGGTGTCGGCGCCGGCGGAGAGCGCTTCATCCACCGCATACTGGATCAGCGGCTTGTCGACGATCGGCAGCATTTCTTTCGGGCTGGCTTTGGTCACCGGAAGAAATCGCGTGCCGCGTCCGGCTACGGGGAAGACGACGGTTCTGACGATGTTATGTGTCATTGCGAAATAATAACGGATTTCGGCGCCGCGTGCCGTCGGACAAAGCGCACAAATTAGCGAAGTTTAACGATGGCATA
>CAYRAC010000977.1:0-1611 GCA_964422045.1 uncultured Steroidobacteraceae bacterium | reverse complement strand
GTCCATGGGATCGGTGCCGCGCTCTTTGGCAATCTCCGCGAGGTTGCGACCCTGCAGGCTGAGCAGCTTCGGATTGAGAACAGTGGTGATGAGTATCGCTTCCGGGCCGGGCACCGACTGCCATTCGTTGTCCCAGTCACGCGCCGGAGTTGCGAGCTCCCGCTTGAGGCGTGCGCGTACAGCGGGGTCCCGTAACCGCGCAATCAGCTTGGCGTTGCCGCCCTCATGTGCCCAGGGAGGAATGAACGCCGAGAACTCGTTGTACCATGCGGTGTAGGCGTAAGTGTCCGCCGCTATGTCCACGCCCGCCGCGCGAGCTCGGCCAATGTGCGCGACGATCTCCGGCATCAGGCCGAAATTACCGACGCCACCGGCCTTCAGATGCCAGATCTCGACTGCAACATGAGCCTCACGGCCGATTCGGATCGTTTCATCGATCGAGGCCATGATGGCTTCCTGTTCCGAGCGCATGTGAGTTGCGTAGATGCCGCCGAACTGAGCCGCCGTGCTGGCAAGGGCGATCAGTTCTTCCGTGCTCGCGTACGGCGCCGGGGCATACTCCAACGCACTCGATAGTCCGAGGGCACCTTGACGCATGGATGCGGCGACGAGCCCCTGCATTCGAGTCAGTTCCTCGGCTGTCGCCGCCCTGTCTGCAAATCCTATGACCATCTCACGAACCGTGGTTGCGCCGACGTAGGACCCGATATTGATGCCCATCCCCTGCTTCTCGAGGCGGGCAAAATACCCCGCGAAGTCGGTCCAGTCCTGGGAGATTCGGTAGTGGCGGAAATGCGCTGCGGCCTCCTGCGCGATGGCTGCATTGACAGGAGCGACGGATTGGCCTTCGCCCGTAATTTCCGTGGTGATTCCCTGAAAGATCTTGGAGGGAACATGCGGATTTACCAGCAGGGTAAGTTCGGATTGGCCCAGCATGTCGATGAACCCGGGTGCGACGATTCGTCCGGCCGCGTCGATGCGCTGTTTCGCCGATGCTTGATCGAGCCTGCCGATCGCAGCGATCCGTCCCGCGCGCACACCGACATCGGCTTCGAACCAGGGTGCACCTGTACCATCGACGACGCGGCCATGCTCGATGATAAGATCGTAGGCGGGCGGGTCGTTCGTCGCGGCGCGCAGCAAGGCGCTCGTACCGAGTGAAAGCCCGATTAAAACGCCAGCGAGCCCCGTGGCAATGGTTGTTACGCGCTTGATGTCCAGCATGGCGGGTTTGTTTCCCTAGGCGGCCGCGCAGAGCGGCGCACGGATCAGATGATCGAAGGCGCCGAGCGAGGCCTTTGCACCTTCGCCCATCGCAATCACGATTTGCTTGTAGGGTACGACGGTGCAATCGCCCGCTGCAAATACACCGGGCACCGATGTGCGGCCGCGCGCGTCCACCTCGATCTCGCCGCGCGGCGAGAGCTTCACGGTTCCTTGCAGCCAGTCGGTGTTCGGCACCAGGCCGATTTGCACGAAGACACCGGCGAGCGGCAGCGAATGCCGGGCACCGCTGCGTCGATCGCGGTAATTCAATCCGTGGACGCGCGCGCCGTCGCCGGTTACTTCGGTGGTCTGGGCTCCCGTGAGGATGGTTACATTGGTCAAGCT
>CAYRAC010000976.1:0-1614 GCA_964422045.1 uncultured Steroidobacteraceae bacterium | reverse complement strand
GAGCTTGGCCGAGCCGATCAGCGAGTAGATGGCAGCGGCGCGTTTACCGCCCGAGTCGGCGCCGGCAAAAAGGAAATTCTTCCTTCCCAGGGCTACACAACGCAAGGCGCGTTCGGCGGCGTTGTTGTCGATCTCCAAAAGGCCATCATCGACGTAGCGTGTCAGCGCCCGCCAACGCGAGAGTGCATAGCGGATGGCGGCCGCGGTTTCGCTTTTAGGCGAAAGCTGGCGCAGTGACTTCTCCAGCCAGATGCGAAATCCTTCGAGCAATGACCGGGCGCGCACTTGGCGAACTTCACGTCGGACATCGATGGGCTTGCCCCGGATCTGTTCTTCGATGCCGTACAGGGCGCCGATGCGATCGAGCGCTTCGGTGGTAATAGGCGACGGATGCGCCGCATGGATCTCGTAAAACTTACGCCGTGCGTGCGCCATACAGGCAACTTCGTAAATGTCGCCGTTCTCGTAGAGGTGATGAAATCCGGCGTAGGCATCGGCCTGCAACGCGCCTTTGAAGTTCTTCAAGTGTTGACGCGGATGCTCGCCCTTGCGATCTTGCGAGTAAGCAAACCACACGGCCGGCGCAGTCTTCTCTCCGGCCGTACGCTCGTCGCGCACATAAGTCCACAGGCGACCGGTTTTGGTCTTGCCCGTTCCCGGCGCCAGCACCGGCATGGGCGTATCGTCGGCGTGAACCTTGCGTCCCGCGAAGACGTGTTTGCCGAGCGCCGCGACGAGCAGAGCGAGCAACTCGGTAGACCCGCCCACCCAGCCGGCCAGCGTGGAGCGCTCGATCTCGACGCCCTGCCGCGCATAGATCTCCGACTGGCGGTAAAGAGGTTGATGGTCACAATATTTTGAAATCAGAACATGCGCTAACAGCGCCGGTCCGGCCAGTCCGCGTTCGATGGGCCGCGCCGGTGCCGGAGCCTCGATCACCTGCTGGCAGGCGCTGCAGGCGAACTTGGGCCGCACATGGCGAATCACCTTGAAGCTCTCTGGGACGTACTCCAACTGCTCGCTGACATCTTCGCCGAACTGCTTCAATGCGCCGCCGCAGTCCGGGCAACAGTCGTGCCCAGGGACGTGCGTTACTACTTCGCGCTTAAGATGCGAGGGCAAGGGCTTGCGCTTGGGCCGCGCCTTGGGAGTTGCTTGCGGATAAGCCGCGTCGGCAGCCGTTTCCGCCGCTGCCTGCGCGGTCTCCAGTTCTTCCAGTTCCAGTTCGAGCTGTTCCAGTTGAACCGCGATCTTCTCGCTCTTGCGTCCGAATATCGATCGCCGCAGCTTCTCGATAACCAGCTTCAGGTGTTCGATCTGTTGCTCGTTCGAGCTAAGCGCCGCCCGATACCGATCGTGCTGCTGAATCAACAACGCCTTCAGCGCTTCTACGTCGAGCCCATCGAGCGGCGGCAGCGCGGCGGCGTCCATGAGCGAAGTATGCCACGAAGCGCTGTGGAAAGAAGCGCAAAAAGCCTCATGAATACAAGTGATTATTATGCTTCGGCTAAACGGCCATAGGCGGTGTAAAGGTGCGTTGAGGGCGACGCCAATCGATGCCTTCGAGCAACATCGACAGTTGCGCGCGAGTCAAAGATACTGTTCCGTTCTCGG
>CAYRAC010000975.1:0-1618 GCA_964422045.1 uncultured Steroidobacteraceae bacterium | reverse complement strand
CGGCGAGGCGGGGATCGTATTCGATCCCGAGACCGAGACCGTGAGCATCGTCAGATCCCAAGAACGCTTCGAGGTCAAAACGCCGCGCTGAGTCATCGACAGCGCTTGTCCGGAAGAGTCTTACACAAATTGCCGCCGAACAGGTCGAACGTACGCGGCCTCATTGAGTACAATTCCTCCCGGACGTCAACACATTGAAGAGGCAGCCGACAACCGCATGAATGATTCGAACCCAATCCCCGCACCCGCGGCATCTCGCCCGACACTCAAGCTAAAGGCTGGCGCACGGAAGGCCCCGGATGAAATCCAGGCGGTGCCGGTCGCGCCGTCGCGCAATCAAAACAAACAGAAAACCGGCGCACATTGGTCGGATGAATACAAACAGCGCATGCAAGCGGACATGGACGGACTCGTGTCGCGCTGAGATCAGCCGCCATGGATCTTACGCAGCAAGTCGCCAACGCTCGGTAGGCGATGGATGAGTACTACCATTATCACCGCAAGGATGAATACGATGACAAGGATGTTGAGGGTTTTTTTCACGCCAAATGCCCCTTACTGGAAGCCCAGTGCTTCGCGAATGGTCAGTTTGGATGCTCGCCAAGATGGGTAAGCGCTCGCCGCCACAGCACCCGTCAGGGTGATCGCAAGCCACAGAGGCAAGGCCGCCGCCGATAAAGCGGTACCGAGCGCGGGCCCGAACGAGGCGGCCCCTACGAGCCATTCGACGAATATCGTCAGGGGCACGGACAGCGCCAGCGAGACGCCGGCGCTCAGAGCGGCGATGAACAGGGCTTCGCCGACAACGGTTCGCCTCAATGTCCAGGCGCTCGCGCCGATGACGCGCATGACGGCGAATTCGCGAGTTCTCTCCAGAACGCCGATCGTCATGGCCGAGCCCAGCCCCATCATTGCGACGCTCGCCATGAGTATCGACATCACCATCAAGGTGAAGATCAAAATGAACAAATGACCGCCGAGGGCACGATGCAGCTGCGCCTGCGAGATTGACTGGCTTACAGCGACGCCTGAGCCAGTCAGCGCGCGCTCGATGCTCGACATGGATACCTCGGCGGAGTGCGCATCGATGCTCTGCAAGGCAACGCGCACGCCTCCAGTCAAGCCAGGTTGGCCGGTTTCCTGTGCGAACCGCTCGGGCGAGGTATACACCGTCGCTTGGGACAGATGCTCCCGCACGACTCCCACGAGGCGAAGTTCGGCAACGGTGCCGCGGACGGTGAGAGGGATCTTATCGCCGACCCTCAATCCCGGGAACATCGATAGGGCTTGCTCGTTGACCACGGCACCGTCGCTATCGAGCGCGCTCAACCACTGACCGGCAATCACCGTTGGGCTCAGGAATGCGCTGTCTCGCGGTACGGCTTGAAGTCGCAAGCTTCCGTGCCCGCCATCGGGGTAGGTCGTGACAATGCGCAGACCATCCGGGCGGGCACGCGAGGCCGCTTCGATGCTCCACGGCTCGACCCGATGAACACCGGGCACCGCAGCCACGGTAACGAGCGTGGCTGCTTGCGGCTGCGCACGCGTGAACTGAAACTGCGCATCGAAGTGCCGCTCCATGCCGGCCAGCGTGAGGTTTCGTTGCCAGGCCGCCTTG
>CAYRAC010000974.1:0-1640 GCA_964422045.1 uncultured Steroidobacteraceae bacterium | reverse complement strand
ACCGTTCCGGCGCTCGGTTCCTGGCACCAACTGACCCTGCACCGCGATTGCCACGTCAAGTTCGAGTACGTGCTGTACTCAGCCCCGTACACCCTGGTCGGCCAGACGCTCTGGTTGCGCGCCACTGATCAGATGGTTGCGATCTTTCAAGATTACCGCCTGGTTGCGAGCCATCTGCGCTCCTACCGGCATGGCGATCGGCGCACGATCCCTGATCATTTACCGCCGGAGTCGCGCGAGTTCTTCCGGCGCGACCGTCATTGGTGTCTCGAACGGGCGCGTCGCATCGGACCGTCGTGCTACGCCGTCATCGAGGAGCTCCTCGGCGACCGGATCGTCGAACGGCTGCGCGCTGCCCAAGGCATCTTGGGCTTTGCCGACACCTACGGTGCAGCTCGCGTTGAGGCCGCTTGCCAGCGAGCGCTCGCCCACGGCAGCCCCGCCTATCGCACCATCAAGTCGATCCTCGCTCGGGGACTCGACCGACTCCCGCTCGACGGGGCCCTCGATCCTTCGAACACCTACGGTCAGGAGGCGCGCTTCCTGCGCGACATCCGCGACCTGTTCAGCGCCGCTCTCGACCCCGATTCCCTCACCCTCAACACAGGAGATACTCGATGATGAACGTCATGCCCGAACTCGCCGCACAGCTGAAGCAACTGCGACTGTCCGGTATCTTGGATTCCCTCGATGCCCGTAACCGCCAGGCCATCGACTCGCAGCTTCCCTTTGTCGATTTCCTTGCCCTGCTCATCGGCGATGAAGTCGCCCGGCGCGAGCAGAAGAAGTTCACCATGCGCCTGCGCCGCGCCACCTGCAGCAACTCCAAGACCTTCGATCAGTTCAACTTCGAACGCCTGCCGAAGCTCAACCGCGCCCTCGTCCAAGATCTCGCCGCCGGTCGATACCTGAACGAACGCTCCCCCATCCTCATCGTCGGCGATATCGGGGTCGGTAAATCCCACCTCGCTCAAGCCCTCGGACATGCGGCCATCCGCAACGGCACCGACGTGCTCTTCACCGGCTGCAACGCGTTGCTCGCAAGCTTGAACGCCGCCCGCGGCGCCGGCAGCTACGAGCGCAAGCTCGCCACCTTGGCGCGCATCCCGCTGCTCATCATCGATGACTTTGGCCTAAAACCCTTGCGACCACCCGCCGATGAGGACTTCCATGCCTTGATCGCCGAACGCTACGAGCAGACCACCACCATCGTGACCAGCAATTTGGATTTTGAGGAATGGGGTGACGCCTTCCCAAACAATCGCCTGCTCGCCGCCGCGACCATCGATCGGCTCAGGCACAACGCGTATTGCCTGGTCATCGAAGGAAAATCCAACCGCGATCCGAAGGTCGCGCCGCCGCCGCACAAATCGGCCATTGCAAATAGCCGCAAATCGGATAATTCTTAGGCCCTCTGGGATGCCCGTTCTAGCCCGCTTTTTGTGGCGCCATTACGCCGATCATCCCCGGCTCCATAATGCCGGTCAGTGACACGCAGCGCCAGATCGATTGAGTCAAGACGCAGGTAGACGATTTCGATACGGTAGCCAGCACGCTTCCGGGCTTCCATCCGGCGCACTTAAGTACGCCCGCTGAGGGCGGCTTCGAATTCGAAATCCACCCGCTCGGCGGCGAGTCGA
>CAYRAC010000973.1:0-1641 GCA_964422045.1 uncultured Steroidobacteraceae bacterium | reverse complement strand
GGCATTCGCTCCGGTGAGGTCGTGGCCGCCATGATGTGGGACAGCGGCGGCTGGACGCTCAACCGCGAGAATCCCGACATTCAATTCATCGTCCCGCGCTCCGGCGCGCTGGGTTGGCTCGACACCTTCGCCCTCCCCGCGCGTGGCAAGAACGACGCCGCTGCCTATGCCTGGATCAACTTTGCGATGCGGCCGGAAAACGCGGCTCGCGTGGTCAAGTCGGTGGGCAGCTTCTCGACCGCGATGCACACGGATCCGCTGATCGATCCGCGCCTGAAGGCGCAATTCGCGCTCGCTTTTCCGAACAACGACCTGAAGAGCATCCACTGGTATCCCGCAATCCCGGCCGGTCTCGAAGAAATAGAAGGCAAGGTGCTCGACCGCGTGAAGGCCGCCAATTGAGCACGCCCGACCTGCTCGCGGACGCCGTGGTCAAGCGTTTTGCCGATCACACCGCCGTCGATTCGCTGTCGTTTGCCGTGGCGCGCGGCAGCTTCTTCTCGATTCTCGGCCCCTCGGGCTGCGGCAAGACGACTCTGCTGCGAATGATCGCCGGCTTCATCGCCCCCGACAGCGGCGACATTGCCATCGGCGGCGCGAGCATGCGCGGCGTCGCACCGAATCGCCGCCCGGTGAACATGGTGTTCCAGCAGCTGGCGCTGTTCCCGATGATGTCCGTGGGCGAGAATGTCGCATTCGGCCTGGCGCGGCGCGGTATCGCCCGGGCCGAACGCATCAAGCGCAGCAATGCGATGCTGGAGCGGGTCGGGCTCGGCAACGCAGCCCACAAGCGCGTCGACGAATTGTCGGGCGGTCAGCGGCAGCGCGTGGCGATCGCGCGCAGCTTGGTGCTCGAGCCGACGCTGTTGCTGCTCGATGAACCCCTCGGGGCGCTCGATCTGAAATTGCGCGAGCACATGAAAATCGAGCTCAAGCAATTGCAGGCGGCCTTCGGCACGACCTTCGTGTACATCACGCATGACCAATCCGAGGCCTTGGTGCTCTCCGATCACGTCGGGGTGATGAGCCACGGACGCTTCGAGCAGCTGGGTACGCCCCAGGACCTGTACTACCGGCCGCAAACGCCGTTCGTGGCGGGCTTCGTCGGTGCGAATAATCGCATCGTGGGCCGTGCCAGCGCCTCCGACGGCGCGCTTGCCGAAGTCACTTCGGCGGACGGATGGACGGTGCGTGCCCTGAAGTCCGGCACGATCGCCGTCGGCGACGCGGTCGAGGTTTTCGTGCGTCCGGAAGTCGCAAGTCTGGCGCGCAACGCCGCGGAACTGCCGGCCGGCCAGCCGCGCCACAGCGGCGAGGTTCAGAGCGTGCTGTTCGATGGCGCGAACTCGGCGGTACTGCTGCAGGAAACGCAGACGCGGCGCGAATTTCGCATCGCGCTGCCCCAAACCGGGCAGTTCTCCGACCTGAAGCCGCAGGAGAAAGTGGCGTTCAGTTTCGACCCGTCGCGAGCCGTATGCTTTGCGGCGCGCGCCGATGCGTGATTCGCGCTGGCACGCGCGCCTGGTACTCGGACTGTTGCTCGCACCGGCCGTGCTCTGGCTCGGCGCGCTGATTGTGTTGCCGCATGTCGACCTGGCAGTGCTGTCCTTGCGCGAGCGCGTCGGACCGCGTCAGTACTCC
>CAYRAC010000972.1:0-1646 GCA_964422045.1 uncultured Steroidobacteraceae bacterium | reverse complement strand
CCCGGTGCGTCGTAATTCCTCATCCTGGGTCTGACCAACCATGAGCGGTCCATCGTCCGAGATCCCGAGATAGCCGAGCCGATGGCTTCCGGGGAAAACTCGCAGGGCGCCGTTCTCGGCTGTTTGTCGATCAATCGCGAGACCGGTCGTGACGGAGCTCTTCAGGAAATTGAAATCCTTGACGTTGCCCTCGCGAAAACGCGCATCTTGGTGAAATCGATACGAGGTATATTTCGCGCCCGGCGGCTTCCAATGGATTTGATGTGTGATCTGCTTGATGTCCGGCCCCAGAAAGGGTTCGAGCACGGCAAAATACTTCGGGCTTCGCCGCATTTGCTCGAGCAGCGGACTCAGCCAGGCGGTCCAGTGTGCCTGCAGAACCACGCGACGATTCGCCTTCGGGTCATCAAGAATCTCGAACAGCAGATTCTTGTGCCGATAGGTCGCGTGATGTTTCAGCCCCTCGAGGTACATGCGGTGCGCTTCCGCTCCGATGCCTGCCGCTTCCGACGGCGATAGAAAGCCGCGGATCAGCGCGAACCCGTCGCGATTTAGCTCGGCGACCAAATCACGCATGAGCCCTCCTACCCAGCAGTTCGCCCAGAGCCGAGTTTAGTCCCTTTCACCATGGCCTTGCCGTATGATTTCACTGCAGATCGGCCCACGCCACTTACTGAAGGCCGCCGGTTCTCGCGGAGAAATCAGATGAAAGGCGATGATCTCAAGGAAGCTCGCAAGAAGGCGGCGCTCGACTACCACGAGTTCCCGACCCCGGGAAAGCTGTCGATCACCGCCACCAAGCAACTGCTCAACCAGAGCGACCTGGCTCTCGCCTATTCTCCGGGCGTCGCCGCGGCGTGCGAAGCCATCGTCGAGGACCCGCTCAATGTATTCCGCTTTACCGCACGCGGCAATTTGGTGGGAGTCATCACGAACGGCACTGCGGTGCTCGGTCTCGGGGCAATCGGCCCGCTCGCCGCCAAACCGGTGATGGAGGGCAAGGCGGTGCTGTTCAAGAAATTCGCCGGGATCGACGTCTTCGACATCGAGGTCGAGCAACGCGACCCGATGAAATTGGTGGAGCTGATTGCCGCTCTCGAGCCGACGTTCGGCGCTGTCAATCTGGAGGACATCAAGGCCCCGGAATGTTTCATAGTGGAGCGCGAATTGCGCCGCCGCATGAAAATACCGGTGTTCCATGACGACCAGCACGGCACCGCGATCATCGTGGCCGCCGCCTGCCTCAATGGCCTGCAGGTGGTCGGCAAGGACATCCGGACGATTAAAATGGTGGTCAGCGGCGCCGGGGCGGCGGCGCTGGCCTGCGTGGACCTGCTGCTGGATTTGGGGTTGGCGCGGCAGAATGTTTGGTTGACCGATCTCGCCGGCGTCGTCTATGAGGGCCGCCAGGAGCTCATGGATCCCGACAAGGCACGCTTCGCGCAGCCCACGCAAGCCCGGACCTTGAATGAGGTGATCGGCGGCGCGGACGTGTTCCTCGGCTTGTCCGCCGGCGGCGTCTTGACTCGCGGCATGGTCGAGAAGATGGCGGCGCGGCCATTGATCCTTGCGCTCGCAAATCCCACCCCGGAAATCCTGCCGGAGGAAGTGCGCGCGGTGCGCAGTGACGCGGTGATCGCCACCGG
>CAYRAC010000971.1:0-1647 GCA_964422045.1 uncultured Steroidobacteraceae bacterium | reverse complement strand
CGGAACTGCCTGGAGCCGGGGCTTATCCGAGGAGACCCAAACTCCGTCGCGCACATCCGTCGAAGCGTCGGACTGGCTCGCGGTCGACGATTTGAGGACCTGCCGTAGCGCTGCTCGCGCTCAGCCCGCGAACTGCCGTTGCGGTCTCTGTGCGAGCTTGAACGCAAGGCGCGTGAGCACGAGCGCCGCGGCCGCGAGCAGGTACGCGAACCCGGCGACAAATGCGATCGCGGGACCTAATCCCGCTTGGGCGCCGAACACATGTGTGCTCGCGAGCGCGACGGAGGTGGGTCCGACCCCGGCGCCCACCGCCACGTTCAAGAAAAAGCTCACCGCCATCGCGAAGCCGCGCTGCAAATTCGGGGTCGCATCGAGAATCGAGGAGAAGCCGCACGCCGTGACGATTCCGGACAGGGCGAAGTACAGCGGCACGGCGGCCATCACCACCGCGAGCTGCGAGGAGTCGATGGCCAAGGCCACGGGAAGGATCAACAGACTCGAGATCAGGCACACGCCGAGCTTGGCCTTTACGCCGCCGCGCCCGCCGACCCAATCGGACAGCCACCCGCCGAGCAGCACGCCGCCGCCAAAGGCGACGGTGAGTAACAGGCCGAGCTGCAACCCCACTTGCGCTGGATCGCGTCCGAAGTTGCGAATCAGCAGCGTCGGCGCCCATGCCCCGACGGCATTGTCGACCAGCGAGGCGGTCGCCACCACGACGTAGATCGGCGCAACCATCGACAGCAGCACGCGTCGCCGCGGAAGCGCATCGGGCACCGCCGGCGGTTCCGTGACTCGGCGCTTGGGTTCTTGAATCAACAAGATCATGAACGACCAGGCGAGACCCAGTGCGCCGATCAACAGCAGCACGAGCCGCCAGGGCACCATCCTCGCGAAGGGCGTACCCGCAAAGGCGCCCACCTCCACCAGATGCAGTACGCCGCCGCCGATGAGAATGGAGGCGCCGATGCCGATCGCAATTCCGCTCAAAAAGCAGCCCACCGCCATGCCGCGGCGCGCCGGCGGAAAATAATCGCTGATCAGCGAAATCGCCGCCGGCGACAGCACGGACTCGCCGAGCCCGACCACGATCCGCGCCGCGAACAGTTGTCCGAAGCTGTGCACGTAGCCGCAGGCCACGGTGCCGATGCTCCACACCACCGCACCGCAAAAAATCAAATTTCGCCGCGAAGTGCGATCGGCCAAGAGGCCGAACGGGATGCCGGCAATGCCATAGACGACGGCGAAGGCCGTCCCCAACAGCAGGCTGATTTGGGTGTCGCTGATGCCGAGATCATGCCGCACCGGATCGACCAGCAGGCTCAAGACTTGCCGATCCGTATACGACACGATGGCCGTGCCGATGAGGATCGCCACGACGCACCAGGCATAGGTGCGTCGTGGATACGCCGTTGACTCATCCACCGGCGAGAACGTTTTCGGCATGCGCGCCCGCCTGTATGCGAATCAGAATTTGAAAGACAAGTCTGCTCCCACCGTGCGCGGCTGATTGGTCGCGATGCGGTTCAGGATCGAGATGTTCGCCGACAGGGCACCCGTATCGCTGAGCAACGCCATCTTGTTGGTCAAGTTGTCCGCGAACAGGTAAGCCGACCACTTCGGGTTCTCCACCCCGAGCCTGAATCC
>CAYRAC010000970.1:0-1650 GCA_964422045.1 uncultured Steroidobacteraceae bacterium | reverse complement strand
TTAACGGTTGATGATCCGAAGTTCTATACGCATCCCTTCAAGTACACGAGGACTTGGCTGCTCGGCAAGCCGGGAGAGGGATTGATCGAATATTCATGCAGTGAAAATAATGTCGATCGCGATCATCTCGGCCCCGGCCCCGGACCAATCAAGCCGGACGGAACCCGCGGCTACCTCGTGCCGGATTTACCCAAGGTGCCACCGCCGCCGGAGTTCTACGACTCGCCCAAGAAATAGCGCCTAGATTTAGTCACATCCGCATTGCCGCGTTCAAGCAGTCCACGGCTTGCGGATGAGTCAAATGGTCATGATGTCCTCGTGCGCTTTTCATGCCACCGGCCAACGCCGTAGAGCACGGCGCCCAGCAGCGTCATCAGGCTGACATCACGGGTCTCCAGCCATGATGAACTCGCGATCAGCCACAACATCAACCCCAGTGCCGCACCGGGGATCATGAGGCCACCGGGCAACACAAAGCGCGCGGCCGGCGCGCCCTTTACGCGCCGCAGCTTTGGGAGCGACAAGCAGGTCGCCGCAAACACCAGCAGCCGCGAAATAGTACTCACCGTCAGCAGGTACACGAATTGACTGGTCAGTGTCAGTCCCAGCACGAGGGCGGCGGAGAACACCACCGCCACGTGCGGTGTCCGATATCGATGGTGTATTGCGGCGAGCGCGCGCGGCAACTGGCCTGCCACGGCCATCGCGTAGGGCAGGCGCGAGATGGTGAGCATCGAGCCATTCAACGTGCCGATCATGGACACCGCCGCGCCCAGTGTGATCGGCAATGCAGCGTTCGGCCCCAGGAAAGTGCGGCCGGCATCGACGATGGGCCGCTCCGAAACCGCAAGATCCGGCAGTGTGCCGATGCACACTACTTGGATCAACAGGTACAGCAGAGCTACCAAACATAGGCCGGAGATGAGCGCGAGCGGCAAGTCTCGCTGCGGATCGCGCGTCTCGCCCGCAGAGACCACGACGCTCTCCCACCCTACGAAGGCGAACCCCAGCAACAGCACTGCCTGCGCGAAGTGAGCATTGACGGGCGGTGCGGTGACAGCAAAGCGCACCGGGTCCAGGTAAAAAAATCCGACCACGACGAAAATGATCAGCGGGACCAATTTCG
Source organism: uncultured Steroidobacteraceae bacterium (assembly GCA_964422045.1). Classification (GTDB taxonomy): domain Bacteria; phylum Pseudomonadota; class Gammaproteobacteria; order Steroidobacterales; family Steroidobacteraceae; genus Bog-1198. Next base: position 524 of record CAYRAC010000970.1, on the reverse strand, counting down.
CGACGGTGATGATATTGCCGAACAGCGCCGCGCGTTTCACGCCGAGAACGTGGATGACCGTTAATACCCCGAAGACCGTCGAGGCGGTCAAGGCTCGCCCCATGCCCTGATTGAATTCAGGGCGGATGTAGGCGATGTACTGGAGCAGCAGGTTGCAGATGGCGCAGCATCCCGTGACGCGCGCCACCCACAGAAGCCACCCCGCCAAGAATCCGGCGAACGGTCCGAAAGCCGCTCCCGCGTAGACGAACGGACCGCCTGTCTGCGCAAACCGGCTTGCCACCTCGGCGAAACATAAGATCACGAGTCCCATCATGGCCGCACATACGAGAATGGCCGCGAGCCCGTATACGCCGAGCAGGGATTGCAGTTTCGCGGGTAGACCGAAGATGCCGGCGCCCACGATGCCGTTGATCACGAGGGCAAGCAGGTCCCAACGGCCGAGCGCGCGTAGCAGTCCCCGGCTCTCGAGAGTTACCGTCGAATATTGCGTCACGTTTCATCTGTCCGGCTTGAAGTCCGGC
>CAYRAC010000969.1:0-1658 GCA_964422045.1 uncultured Steroidobacteraceae bacterium | reverse complement strand
CCTTCGCGATGTTCGAGCCGATCAAGAGTTTCACGTTCAAGGCCACCGTCAAGACGTTTCAGTGGACCAATCCGCACGTCATCCTGTGGATACTGGTGCAGCCGGACGGCGGCGGCGCGGCGCAGGAGTGGTCGATTGAGACCACCAGTCCGGGCGTCCTGACGCGCTCCGGATGGACGCGCCTGTCGATCAAACCGGGCGACCGGGTAAGCGTGACCTTCAGTCCGCTGCGCGACGGCTCGCACGGCGGCCAATTGCATTCCGTGACCTTGCTCGACACCGGTCAGACGTTACTCCCGAGCTACGGCAGGGAGCAACCGGGACTCAAGTAGCCATCGACGCGGATCACAGCAAGTCGCGCAGACGGTAATACAGCATGGCCATCACCAATGACGGCCGCCTGAACAACGGACCTCCGGGGAAGTCGCGATGCGGGATACGCGCGAACACATCGAAGCGCTCCGCGGTTCCCGCGATGGCTTCGGCCACCAGCTTGCCCGCGAGCCCGGTCAACGACATGCCGTGGCCGGAAAAGCCCTGCATATAGAAAACATTGGAGGCGAGCCGCCCGAAATTGGGCGCGCGGCTCATGGTGATGTCCAAGAAGCCGCCCCATGAATACGCCACCTTGATGCCGGCGAGCCCTGGAAAGATTCGCAACATGCGCCGGCGCATCGAATCCGCCAGGCGCGGCGGCTGTACGGCGCTGTAGCTCACGCGGCCGCCGAATAGCAAGCGGTGATCCGCGGAGCGGCGGAAATAATCCAAGATCCAGTTGATATCGGCGATCGCGGCATTGCTCGGCAGCAGCGCGCGCACCCGGTCTTCACCGAGCTTTTCGGTGGCGATGATGTAGGTACCCACGCCCAATATGCGACGTGCCAGCGAGGGCGCAACGGCGCCGAGATAGGCGTTTCCGCACAGCACCAGGTGCGCGCAACGCACCGATCCGTGTGCGGTGTGTACCGTGACTTCGGCGCCATCGGTATAGCGCAGCACCGGAGAATTCTCAAAGATCTCGGCGCCCGCCAATTCCGCGGCATGCGCAACCCCTTGCGTGTACTTGAGGGGATGCAGATGGCCGCTGCGCGAGTCGAGGAGGCCGCCCAAGTAACGCTCGCTGCGCACATGCTGCTGTAGCTCATCGCGATTCAAGAGTCGCGCGGAGGTGTAATGATAGTCCTCGTGCAGTTCACGCGCCCATTCTTGCAACTCATCGAGATGGCGCGGTTTGACGGCCACGTGAACGTGATTGGCGTGATAGTCGCAATCGATGCCGTATTGGCCGATCAGCGCTTGCGTCAGATCCAGCGCTTCGATCGACAGCTCGAACAGCCGCCGCGCCGCCTCGCGGCCGACTTCGGCGGTGAGCCTCGCTTGGCTCGCGGCTAAGCCGAATATCGTTTGTCCGCCGCTGCGCCCGGATGCCCCGTAGCCGACGACCCGCGCCTCGAGCAAAGCAACGCGATAACCGCGTTGCGCCAGATGCAGTGCAGCAGAACAACCGGCGATGCCGCCGCCGAGCACCACGACGTCGAAGCGATGCTCGCCGCGCAGTGTCTCACGATGCGGCCGGGGACCTTCTACCGATAACCTCGCCGAGGAAGCAACCGAGGCCGCGTAGTAGGAAGCAGCGGGTGGGTAGGACAGACGCACGA
>CAYRAC010000968.1:0-1669 GCA_964422045.1 uncultured Steroidobacteraceae bacterium | reverse complement strand
ATGACTCCTCGCAGGCACGGTCGCCTGGCTGATTTGGCGTGCCCGCGCGCCGGAGCATGCGCAAAATGCCGCGGCGACGCCCGCGGTGGTGAGCCCAAGCCGCGCCGTGCCGCCGGCTCCCAACAAGGGGGCAGTGGCTCTCGACGCCTCGTCGCAGAAGAGTCGCGATAAAACAGCCGTTGCAGCGGCAACTTCCCCGACCCCGCCGCTACGCGAGACGCCGAGCCCGGCAATTGCTGCCGCGCCCTCGCTCGCCAATCCTGTACATCGCCCGGCCGTACCGGACGCGAAGCCGCTCCCCTTACCCGCCGTTAAGCAATCGACGACCCCGCCCGCCGAAGGTGCAGCCCCCGCTCCTGCCGCCGCGCCCGAATCGACGCCATCCAGCGGGTCGGCCATGCCGGCGGACGCGAGCGATGGGGCCGCCCTCGATGCCCCTCCCGCCGCAGCTGCCGCTGCTGCCACTGCTGCCGCTGCTGTCGCGCCCGCGGTTCATGCGGACACCGGGGGTCCTGCGCCGATCGGCAAGAAAGTGCCGGCCATTATTCCGCTGCCGGACGCGGCGGCCAAATTGGCCTCGTGTCCGTACCCCGAGGAGGCACGCCGCCAAGTGGAGACCGGCACCGTCGTGCTGCTCGTGTACGTCTCTGCGGAGGGCGCCGCTGCGAACACGCAAATCGATTCTTCGAGCGGCTCGACTTCGCTCGATCAAGCGGCCGTGAGCTGCGTGCAGGAATTCGGCCAATTCGCGCCGCACGTGACCGGCAAGCGGGCAACCGGCTATTGGGGTCGCATGAAGTTCAATTGGTCTTTCGGGGAGTAGTCACGGACTCGCGCTTTAAAAGACAACGCGGTCCAAGGTGACCATGCACAAGAACAAAAAGCATTCCAAGCATCACTCCGAATCGACATCCGATGGCGGCGAACTGCGCCGCGACGTCGCGGAGCGGGTTGCGGTCGAAGGCCGATGGCGCATTGTCGGCGACGGCAAGCCGCCGAACGGCGTCGTTCAGAAGTACAGCTACGTCGACGAACTCATCCGCTTACAGCTCGAACTCCTTAAGATGCAAGAGTGGGTGCGGCTGCAGGGTCTGCGGCTTTGCGTGCTGTTCGAAGGGCGCGATGCCGCGGGCAAAGGCGGCGTCATCAAGCGCATCACCGAATCGCTGAACCCGCGCGTCTGCCGCGTGGTAGCACTCGGCACGCCGACCGAACGCGAGCGCACGCAATGGTATTTCCAACGCTACGTACAGCATTTGCCGGCCGCCGGGGAGATCGTACTGTTCGACCGCAGCTGGTACAACCGCGCGGGCGTCGAACACGTGATGGGCTTCTGCACGCAGGAGGAATACCGCGAGTTCTTGCGCGCCTGCCCATTGTTCGAAGACATGCTGGTGCGCTCCGGCATCTACCTCGTCAAGTATTGGTTCTCGGTCAACGACGAGGAGCAGGAATCGCGCTTCGCCGAGCGCATGCAAAACCCCATCAAACGTTGGAAGCTCAGTCCGATGGACCTGGAGGCGCGCAAGCACTGGGTGGAATACTCGCGGGCGAAGGACGAGATGCTCGAGTACACCGATACCAAGCGGGCTCCGTGGCACATTGTCGACGCCGACAATAAGAAGCGCGCGCGGCTCAACTGCATTGCGCATTTGCTGCGGCAGATTCC
>CAYRAC010000967.1:0-1678 GCA_964422045.1 uncultured Steroidobacteraceae bacterium | reverse complement strand
TCGACAAGGGCTACATCAATTCCGGCGTCATCCTGCCCGACCAGCAGGTGAAGGATGGCGTGGTCGTGTTCCGCGCCATCGAGGGCAAGCTGACGCGCATCGTGGTGTCGGGGAAATCCAAACTGCGGCCGCGCTACGTGGCGTCGCGCATCAGAGCACATGTGCCCGAGCCGCTGCGCATCGCCGATCTGCAGTATGCACTGCGTTCCCTGCAGCAAAATCCCAACGTACTGAGGCTCGATGCCGCGCTGCAGCCCGGCGATTCGTTGGGCCAGGGGGTCCTGCACCTGAACGTCGAGGAGCAACCGCGCTTCAGCGCGGGACTCTCTTTCGACAACCACCAATCCTCGAGCATCGGCGCGGACATCGGCACGGCGACGTTCGGCGCACGCGATCTGACCGGCTACGGCGATGAATTCCGCGGCTCGATCGGCTACTCGCACGGCAATACGCTGGGCTCCGGCATTTTCACCATGCCGGTCACGGCCCACGATGCCTTCGTCCAGGCCTACTACTCGCGCGCCGACGCCGCGATCATCGAACAGCCGTTCCGCTCGCTCAACATCAAGGAATTCACGCGCACCTACGGACTTTTGTACACCATGCCGATCATCGACCGGATCGAGAATCGGCTGGTGTGGTTCGCCGGAATCGAGTCCGGGCGCCAGTTCACGGAGCTGCTCGGGGCGCCGTTTTCGTTCTCGCCCGGCGCACAGAACGGCGTCGCCGCGGTCGCCATCGCGCTCGGCGGCCTCGATTGGACACGCCACGGAACGAGCTCGGTCACCGACTTGCGCGTGACCTACCGGCGCGGCGTCGACGCCTTGGGCGCCACCATCGACTCAGCCAATTCCACGGCTCTGCCGTTCAACCCCAATCCAACGGGCGCCGATGGACGCTTCGGTCTCGAACAGCTGCAGTTCATTCATGTCGTGCGGCTGAATGGGATTTCGCCGTGGGCGCACCTCAACGACCGCGCCCAGCTGATCATGCGCGCCTCGGGCCAGTTCAGCCAACAGCCGCTGCTGTCGCTCGAGAAATTTACCGTCGGCGGCGTCAACACGGTGCGCGGCGATCCGGAGAATCTCTTGGTACGCGACGACGGCGTCGCGGCAACGCTCGAGCTGCAGCTGCCCTTGGCCGGCTATCAACCGGTGGCAAATCCGCGCGATCTCGTGTTCGCGCCGTTCCTGGATTACGGGCGCTCGTGGGACAAGGTCAACGCCAACCCCGGCAACCCGCTGTTGAACAGCACCGACCCGGATTCCATCGCGAGCGCGGGCTTGGGCCTGCTGTGGAATCCGCTGCGCGGACTTGACGCGCAGATTTACTGGGGTAGAAACATCGCCACGGAGTTCCACAATGACGATCCGTTGCACTATGTTCCCCACGATCTGCAGTATCACGGAATTCATTTTGCCGTCGCCTATGTCGCTCGCTGGTAGCCGGGCACGCGACGGAGGGAGGATTGCCCTATGCGCATAGTTGGTTTGACACTGCTGGCGGCGCTTGCCGTCAGCGCCGGCGCCCGCGCCGAGGACTGCGAACTCGGCCAGCGCTATCTGTCGCTCGCGAAGGACCGGATTGCGGCGTACGCGAATGACGAGGCCTTGACGCTGCTCGGACAGTCGGTCGAGGCGTGCCCGACGTACGACGCCTACGAGCAGCTCGGAGAACT
>CAYRAC010000966.1:0-1679 GCA_964422045.1 uncultured Steroidobacteraceae bacterium | reverse complement strand
ACCCGGCCGCCCGGCGCCGGAGTCGACCGCAAGGAAAACGAGCGCGACCTGCTCGCCGCGCTCGAGGCAAGCCCGGTGGCAAACTTCTGCAAGGACACGGGCGATTTCTATGCCGGCTCCTGGCAACCCTTCGCCGCCTGGCAAGCATGGGATTTCGGACGTGCCATGGCGGGCCATCGCAGCGGCGATTTGTTGGGCGGCGTCGACGCGCTCGAGGCGAGCCTCGCCTCGCAAGAGGCGTTATTCTTCTGATTGCCACTACGCCCAAAAAAGGCCTATGACATGCGCAAACGACAACAATGAGCGCCGAGACCTGCGATGTCGCGGTGATCGGCGGTGGTCCGAGCGGCAGCACGGCGGCCGCGTTGTTGGCACGCCGCGGCTATGCGGTCATCGCCCTGGAGAAAGCCCGCCACCCGCGCTTTCACATCGGCGAATCGCTGTTGCCGATGAATCTGCCGATCTTCGAACGGCTCGGCGTGCTCGACAAGGTCCGCGCCATGGGGGTTTTCAAGCCCGGCGCGGATTTCGAGGCGGACAATGCGCGCGGCTACAACACCTACGCCTTCGCGCGCGCCATCGGCCAGAGTCCGCCGCACGCCTACCAGGTGTGGCGCCAGGATTTCGACCAGATGCTCTACCAGCATGCCCGCGAGTGCGGCGCCGATGCGCGCGAAGGCCATGAAGTGACGGCGGCCGTGCATCTCGGCCCGCGGCAATCGCGGCTCGAGGTGCGCACCGATGACGCCCGCAATTACGCGATTTAGGCTCGCTACGTAATCGATGCGAGCGGCCGCGATGCATTCCTCGCATCCAAGAAGAGGCTGCGGCGCAAGAACGATCTGCATCAAAGCGCCGCCATTTTCGCGCATTTTCACGGCGCCGAACGCCGCCAGGGCGAGGATGAAGGCAACATCAGCATCTACAGCTTCGAACACGGCTGGATGTGGATGATTCCGCTGCCGCGGGGGGTGATGAGCGTCGGCGCGGTGTGCCGTCCCGATTATCTCAAGCAGCGCAAGGGCCGAACGATGGAGTTCTTGCTCGACACGCTCAAGCGCAATCCCGCGCTGTGGCGCCGCCTCGAGCACGCCGAACTGATCGGCGAGGAGGTGCGTGTCACCGGCAACTATTCCTACGACTCGCTGCAGATGGGGGCTCCCGGATGGGTGCTGGTGGGCGACGCATTCGCGTTTCTCGATCCGGTTTTTTCCTCCGGTGTATACCTCGCGATGAGCGGCGCGGAGCAGGCAGCCGGGGTCGTGGATGCGGCGTTGCGTGAGCCGGCCCGGGAGTTGTCGCTGTTGCGCAAATTCGAAAAGCGCCAGCGCGCCGGGATGGCGCGATTCTCGTTTTTCATTTATCGCTTCAACGGCCCGATCATGCAACAGATGTTTCGCGCGCCGCGCAATACCTGGCAGCTCGAGCAGGGAGTGATCTCCATGCTGGCCGGCGATCTGTTCGACACCCCGCAAGTGCTGTGGCGGCTGAATTTGTTCAAGCTGGTGTATGCGCTGTGCGGCCTGCGCGATTGGCGGCGCTGGCGCGCCGAGCACCGCTATCGGCTGCAGCAAGCTCGCTCGCAATTCACGGGCGGCAACACCCCGCTCGACAAGCTCTAAGAGGCTACTTCGATCGATAGCCGTCGGTCAGCGTTTCGAGGAAGACCACCAGGTGTT
>CAYRAC010000965.1:0-1684 GCA_964422045.1 uncultured Steroidobacteraceae bacterium | reverse complement strand
CCGCGAGGAGTGAACTTAATAGCGTTCGACAACAGATTATCGAGGATCAAACGCACCTTGCCGCGGTCCGCGACCGGCGTCAGATCCTCAATATGGACATCGAGGCGCACGCGCTGCGCCACCAACGTTAGCTGCTGATTCTCAAGCACGCTTTTGACCAAGGGACGCAATTTGAATTCCGTGATCTCGAGGCCGACGCTTTTCGCCTGCCAAGCGCTGAACGACAGCAGGTTTTCGATCAGCCGCTGCAGCTTCATGCCGTTCTCGCGCAAGATGGCCGTTACTTCGCGTTGGCCGCTTTGCAGCTCACCGACCGCGCCGTCCATCAAGAGTTCGGTTCCCTCGCGGATATTGGCCAGCGGGGTCTTGAGCTCATGTGACATATGGCGGAGAAATCGGTTCTTTTCCTGGGCCAGATCGAGCAGACGGCCCCGCAGACATTCCAACTGCGCGGCCAGACGCTCCAGGTCCGCCGGTCCGCGAATAGCGATGGGTCGGGAAAATGTGCCGCGACCCAGCTCCGAGATGGCGCGGTCGATGGCGCGAATCGGCCGGCCAAACAAATAGGTGAACACCCCGACCACCGCCAGCGTCAGGGGCACGAGCAGCAAGGTCTCCCAGAACAGATTTCGCTGCGCGAGCTGTGTCGCGAGCTGCAGACTGCTCAGTTCGCGGTCAATCTGCGCGCTGACGTGTTCCGACACATTGGAGGCCTTCTCCGAAAGCTGCGGAAAGGCATTGATGAGGTCCGCCATGCGCGCCGAATTGGGCGCGCTGGACTTCAATTGCTGCTGCAGCCGTGCCGATTCGGCCTGCAGAGCCTGCGCCTCGCCGTGCGACTCGGCATCGAGCGGCATGCTGCGCATTTCGTTCAGCGTCGCCAGCAGCCGTTCCTGGTTGCGGGCGTAAACATCGAGCAAATCCGCGTTGCCGATGATCTGATACAGGCGCGCGGTGCGCTCGAGCGCGCTGATTTCCTCGAACATGCGCTGATTGTTGCGGGTACCGCGCACGCCGTGGAGCACCAGCTGTTCACTGCGCGCCGACAAGCGATTCATTTGCACGGCGGCGTTCACGATGGCAAACAGCAACGGGGCGGCGACGATCGTGAAGCCGATCAGCATGAGCCCGCTCAATGACTTAGGTCGAGGAAATCGCATGGGCGGCATTCTAGCAGCGTGACGCTTAAAGGAGTGTCTGCATCGTACCTGTAGAATTCCTCGAATGAACAGCGATGCACCTTATTCCGCGCTTTCCCCCGAGAAAATTTTGGATGCGATCGAGGCCGTCGGTTACCGTTGCGATGGCCGGGTTTTGGCGCTTAATAGCTACGAAAATAGGGTGTATCAAATCGGCATCGAGGAGGGCGCGCCGCTGATCGCCAAATTCTATCGGCCGGCCCGATGGTCGGATGCGGCGATTCGCGAAGAGCACGCATTCGCCGGCGAGTTGGCGGCGCAGGAAATTCCGGTGGTGGCGCCGCTGCTACGCGACGGCAATTCGCTGCACGTGCACCTCGGGTTTCGTTATGCCGTGTTTCCTCGCCGCGGCGGACGCTGGCCCGAGCTTGGGGTGAGCGATGACCGCGAGTGGGTGGGGCGATTTCTTGGCCGTATCCATGCGGTGGGCCGCGCTGCGCGCTTCTACGAGCGCACACGCCTGTCGATGGAGGATTTGGGCCGTC
>CAYRAC010000964.1:0-1686 GCA_964422045.1 uncultured Steroidobacteraceae bacterium | reverse complement strand
TGTCGCGCCTCGCGGACGTTGCCTCGCGCTCGATCCCGAACTTGAATCCCGAACCCGCCGCGCAGCGCGTGGTGTCGATGCGCCAGCTGCGCGAGTCGGTGTTGCGCGACCTCTCGTGGCTGCTCGCCACCTCGAGCTATGATTCGGACCGCAGTCTCGCAGCCTGGCCCGAGGTGGAGCGCTCGGTGTTCAACTACGGCCTGCCGAGCATCGCCGGACACGGCCTCAGCAGCTTCGACGCCAACGCCGCCGCCGCGCGGTTGCAAAAGGCCGTCGAAGCATTCGAACCGCGCCTCGCCCACGTGCACGTCATCTCGGAGGTGCAAGCCGGGAACATGGATCGCAACGCGTTGGTGTTTCGCGTCGAGGCGGAGCTGTGGGGTCAGCCGACGCCGCAGCGGATGCTGCTGCGGACGCAGATCGACGTTGAATCGGCGGACGTTATGATCACCGATCTCGAGTCCGGCTGATGGATCCAAGGCTGCTCGACTATTACAACTCGGAACTGCGCTTCTTGCGCGAATCCGGCGTCGAGTTCGCGCGCGCCTACCCGCGCATCGCCGCGCGGCTCGGCATGGAGTCGCTCGAAGTCGCCGATCCCTACGTTGAGCGGCTGATCGAGGCATTTGCCTTTCTCGCGGCGCGCGTGCAATTGAAGCTCGACGCGCGCCACCCGCAGTTCACCGAACATCTGCTCGGCGTGGTGCACCCGAGTTTCTTGAACCCGGTTCCGGCGTGCGGCGTGGCCGAGTTTCTGCCGGATTTGAAGGAAGCCTCGCTGCAGGCGGGAGTTACGATCCCGCGCGGTTCGATCATGCGCACGGTGCTCGCCAAGGGCGAACGTACGGCGAGCGTATTCACCTCCGCGCATGCCGTGACGCTATGGCCGCTCGCCATCAGCGAAGCGAAGTATCTGTCCGGGTCGGGCTCGCTGACCGGCACCGGCATCGCGGTCGGCAGCCAGGTCAAGGCGGCGATCCGGCTGCGTCTGCAGGCAAGCCCCGGGGTGAAGCTCAATCAACTGCCGATCGAGCGGCTGCGGTTCTACATCAAGGCGACCCCCGACCTCGCGGCGCGGCTGTACGAGCAGATCGCGGCGAATGTCACCGGCTATTACGTGCGCGCGCCGGGCGAGCGCAGCGTGAAATTCTGCCCGGCGGCCGCCGTGCGCGCGGCCGGCTTCGAGGAGGACGAGGCGCTGCTACCGACGCCGCGGCGCGGCTTCGAGGGCTATCGCCTGCTGCAGGAGTATTTCGCGTTTCCGGAGCGCTTCCTGTTCTTCGACATCGAGCAACTGCGCGCCGGGCTCGCCGACTGCAGCGGCGGCGTGGCGGAGATCTATCTCGCCTTCGATCGCGTGCAGCCTGGCCTCGAGAACGCGGTGGACCACTCCCAGTTCCGCTTGAACTGCACGCCGATCGTCAATCTATTCCGCCACTCCCCGGATCGCGTGCACGTGGATGCCGCCGCCACCGAGCAGCATCTGGTGCCGGATCGCAACCGGCCGATGGACTTCGAGGTGTACGAGGTGCTGCGCGTGACGGGCGTGAATGCCAGCGGCGAGGTGCTCGAGGAGATCCATCCGCTGTATCTGTCGAGCCACCAGTCGGGCATCGAGCGCTCGCGGCCCTACTACTCCTTGCAACGTCGGCCGCGGCTGCTCTCGACGCGCCAGCAGCAATCGGG
>CAYRAC010000963.1:0-1687 GCA_964422045.1 uncultured Steroidobacteraceae bacterium | reverse complement strand
CGATCCATGACGCCATGAACTGGGCGTCGATGGACGCGGCCAGGCAGCATTACGTCTTCCCGCCCTTTTCCGACGCCGACCATCCGCTCACCGCCGACGAGTTGGCCGCCATCCGCGGCGCCGGTTTCGATTTCGTGCGGCTGACGATCGATGAACACGTCGCCCTCCAGAGGAACGTCTTCCAATGCCCGAGGAGACCAGGGGTTGTTCACGACCAGAGGTCCGTTGACTCCGAACCTGTTGAGCACGCATGGCTCCGGGGCCCCGAGGGCCAAAATCGCATGACCGGCTGTATAGATCAGCCCTGTTCTTGTACGCAGGACCAGTGTGCGGCCATTGTCATCGTCCCGAGGATGCACATCCACGACGCGCTCGCGAACCCACGAGATCGTCGATCCCCCAGGATTTTGTCGTTGCGCCTGCGACAGCACATGAACGTCGACTGAAGGGTGGAACAAGAAAGAGGAAAGCGCCGCCTGAACTCGTGCCGCAGCGTCTTGCTCGGACAGGCCCTCCGCGGGAACGCTGCCGGCAACCGGAACGCGAATATCGCCGTCGCTGGTGACCGTCGCTTCGGCCGAGATGTCGGCGTGATTGAAGACGGTCACCTGTAGCTTATCGCCGGCATGGATCCGCGTTTGCGCGCTGGCCTCCGATCCGGTCCGGAGCATCAATACGGCCGCCACGAGCAGCAGCCCGCATATGCGAAAGATGACGTTGAATGATAGAACCACCGAAACTCTATGCCTCACTTTGCGTCACGGAGACGGGCCTGCGTAATGCCGGCAACATCGGCTTCTCCCGATCTCCTAGATCAGTCGCGCTATCCGGATCCAGCCCGAGGACACGCGCAAACACCGGGTAGACTTGCGTGATATCGAGTCGCTGCGCGGCCCGCCGGGCTTCGCTCCCCGCAGCCGACAGACTATCAAGCTCATTCAAATACGCCTCCACGGCATCTGCGAAGCCGCGCTCGTCACCGGCCGCAACCACAGCCGCGCAGCGTCCACCTGGCAGTACCTCACACACACCCGCATCGTCGAAGCAAACGATGGGCACGCCCGACGCAAGCGCCTCGAGCGATGTGCGCCCGAACGGTTCGCGATCCGAACAGTTGCACGAGAGATCCAGCGCAGCGTAGACGCGTGCCATGTCCTTTTGCCACGGCACGAACGAAAACCGATCTGCCAGGCCGTACGCGACAACCGTGCTGTGCAATTCGGTGACGTACGCCTCGTCGCAACCAAAGATCGCGCTGCCGACGATGCAGAAATGTGCCTCTTGATTTGCGAGCACCGAGGCGGCGATGCGAATAAATCGGTCCTGCCCCTTCCATCGTGCGATGCGGCCGACCAACCCGATCACAGGCACACCTGCCGGCAGACCGAGTTCACAGCGAGCGATATCGCGCTCCGGGAGCGACTTGAAGCGCGCCGTGTCGATTGCCGCATACGCCACCGTGGTACTCGGAAGACGCAGTTGCGCAGCAACCGCCTCCGAGCACGTCAGCCGGGCTTCGGCACACGTTCGACTTACGATTTTGAGCAAACGCAGCGCATTGCCTTCGACGAGGTCATGCACGTAGTTGACGCAGCGTAGGCCGGCAAGACGTGCTGCTAATGATCCGGCGACGTGCGCCTTCATGGAATTCGTAATCACCACGTCTGGCCGCCGCATCGCAAGCTGC
>CAYRAC010000962.1:0-1696 GCA_964422045.1 uncultured Steroidobacteraceae bacterium | reverse complement strand
TCCCGCAGGACTGTAACGATCAGCGGCGATAATTGCACCATAGGTTCGATACACCGGCGAGTCGAACAGAGTTCCGGTGATTACCTCTAGGAACTGCTGTTTCGCGACGCCGCCTTTGTGCGACAAAGCCATCGCCTCACCCATGGCTTCGATGGCTGATAGGATCAGGAAATTTCCGCAGAGTTTTACTAAATTGGCACTCGACGGTCGGGCGCCGACGTAGAACACTCGCTGGCTGACGGCGCCCAACAGCGGATTGGCCTGCTGGAACTGGCTGTTATCGCCCGCGGCGACCACAAATAGTTTGGCAGTGGCTGCGGCCTCGGGTCGACCGAAGACCGGCGCACAAAGAAAGTGCTGGCCGCGCGCGCGATGGGTGTCGGTAACGCGATCGGCGGTTGCAACGGCAATCGTGCTCATCGAGACATGCAGTGCCCCCGGCTTCAACCCGGCCAGTAGGCCGGTTTCACCGGCCATAACGGAGTCGAGCGCCCGATCGTCTGCCACCATCGTAAAGACAACGTCACGTTCAACCGCGGCGGCCATGGGATTGTCGGCAAGTGTTGCGCCGGCGGCGACCAGGGGGGCGGCTTTGTCGAGGCTACGATTCCAAACTGCCACATCGTGCCGAGCACGCACCAGATTGGCCGCTATCGCAGCGCCCATGTGTCCGAGACCTATGAAACCAATTCGCATCGAAGTTTCCTTGGCGGTTGTCGCGAATTCAGGCCGGCATTTCGCGGAGAAAGGGCACACCATCGTCTGGCGCTCGATCGAACTCACGCGCGTAGCGATGGCCTGCATACACGGCAGCGGCGATCGTGCTTGGTGCGAAGCAATCCCCGATCGAGATAATCGAAGCAATTCCTGCGGCGTCTACGGCGTCTTGGCGCTCGGTCAAGCTCAGCGCTAAATCTTCATTTGGGAGTCGGGAGGTCACCGTCACCACGCAAGCTGCCGGGATGGCAGCGATACGGCCGCTATACGTGCAGGCCACCGTCAGTTGGTTGCCGTCAAATTCAATCGCATTTCGGTTCAGAAGTACCTCTATCCCCAGTTCAAGAATTCGCTTCTGGATCGCGTGCTGCTCCAGCGTGTTGACGGTCCAGGCAGAAACTCGCTCTGCAGGAGTGACTAGCGCAACGTCCAGTCCTTTGCCGCGCAATTGTTCCGCAATGACGGCACCCAAGTAATAGTGATCGTCATCGAATACCGCGATCGGCCCGCGAACGGACACTCCCTCGAAGATATCCTCTGGTGTCAGCACGAGGTGAGGCTGGTCGAACCCTGCTATCGGATCGGTGTTCGTCCTGCCGATCCCATCACGCCGCCAATGCGAGCCGGTCGCCAGTACGACTCGCGTTGCCCCAAATTCCAAAATGTCTTGTGCGGAGACAGGACTGCCGCGCAGGAGTTCCACGGTTTGCATCTTGTTCAACTGATTCAAGCGATAGTCTCGCACGCGCGACCACGCTGCGAGCCCTGGAAGCCGAGACTCGAATGTCACGCGGCCACCCAGCTGTTCGCGGGCCTCGGCGAGATGGACCGAATAGCCGCGCCGGCCGAGAATGCGGGCACATTCGAGTCCGCTCGGGCCTGCACCAACCACAAGAAACGCATCGTTCCCGGAACGCGGCGGCACATTCTCGGGATGCCAACCCTTGCGCCATTCCTCACCCATTGTGGGATTCTGCGT
>CAYRAC010000961.1:0-1699 GCA_964422045.1 uncultured Steroidobacteraceae bacterium | reverse complement strand
AATTGCCTTCGCGGTACCGCCGGTCAACGACGACGATATCTACACCCAGGCTCTCGGATTCATCGCGATTTCCGAGGGCGACAAACTGGTGGGCTTGAATGTTTGCGTGGGCGGAGGCATGGGACGCACCGACAACGAGCCAGCCACTTATCCTCGGCTCGGAGATGTGATCGGCTTCTGCCTGCCCGAGCAGGCCGTTGAAATCGCGGAGAAGGTCGTCACCATTCAGCGTGACTTCGGTGACCGCACGGAGCGCAAACACGCACGCATGAAATACACCATCGATGATCGTGGTCTCGACTGGTTCCAGGCTGAGCTGGAACGCCGCCTGGGCTGGAGCCTGAAGGAAGCCCTGCCCTTCCACTTCGACAGCAACTGCGACCGCACGGGATGGACCTCGGGAATCGATGGCACCTGGCACTACACGCTGTTCATCGAGAATGGCCGCGTACAGGACGCCGGGAACTTTCGTTTGATGAGCGCATTGCGCGAAATCGCGCGTGTCCACGCAGGGGATTTCCGTCTGACGCCGAACCAAAATTTGATTATCGCCAATATCGCCGCGGACATGCGCACGCGGATCACAGCACTGTTGGAGGAATACGGGCTCGACGAGAGACCTCAACTGAGCGTGCTTAGACAGAATTCCATGGCCTGCGTTGCGCTACCGACCTGCGGGCTGGCCATGGCCGAGAGCGAACGTTATCTGCCTAGCCTGATCACCAAGATAGAAACGATCCTGGCCGAGCTTGGCCTCGCGGATGTTCCGATCATCATCCGGATGAGCGGTTGCCCGAATGGCTGCTCGCGGCCATACGTCGCCGAAATCGGCTTCACAGGGCGCGCACCGGGATACTACAACCTTTATCTCGGCGGCGGCTTTCACGGCCAGCGCTTGAATCGATTGTTCCTCGAAAACATTGGCGAGGAAAAGATTCTCGAAGTGCTGACTCCGATGTTCCGTGCCTATGCGGCCGAGCGGCAGCCAAACGAGCATTTCGGCGATTTTGTCATTCGCGCCGGCTACGTTCGGGAGGTCCAAAGCGGTCGCGGTTTCAACCAGTGAGGCGTACCGATGATCGGGTTGCCACATTGATTGTGCCGTGCTGGTGAAATGCAGTCTCTGCGGCGTGGTCCAAGATACCGCCGTATTTTTCAGCAACCTCCAACTGTGCAACATTCTTTGAGCATGGGGCATCTGGGGCGTCTTCGGTGCAGAATTGGTCGGTTAGCCCCCGCTTCGCGTCGGTTTCGAGGTGGAAGCAGAGCTGGCCGAATGGAAGCGTGGCGATTTCCGGAGAGATTGCACATTGCAGGTATTTAGAGAAGAAGAGGATCATGCCACAGACCAGCCATCGCACCAGTACCTTTTCCGAGTCGGTCATCCGCCGCATGACGCGCGTCGCCAACCAGCACGGGGCCATTAACCTTTCGCAAGGCTTTCCGGATTTCGATCCGCCCGAGGCTCTACTGAAAGCCGCGGAGCGCACCGCACGCGAGGGCCCTCATCAGTACGCGGTCACCTGGGGAGCGCAGGATTTTCGTACCGCGCTGGCCAAGAAACAGTCGCGATTCATGGGCCTGCCGCTCGATCCGGACGAGCACTTTGTGGTCACCTGCGGCAGCACCGAAGCCATGATGGTTGCCATGATGACCGCCTGCAATCCGGGCGACAAGGTCATCGTTTTTTCTCCGTTTT
>CAYRAC010000960.1:0-1702 GCA_964422045.1 uncultured Steroidobacteraceae bacterium | reverse complement strand
CGAATAGCTCAGTAGGCGAGACACCTCACGCACGATGGCAAGGCCCAGGCCGACACCGGAGCGCTGCGCACCGGACTGATCGACTTGGTAGTACTCGTCGAAAATGCGGTCCAGTTTATCGCTCGGAATGCCGCTGCCGGAATCCTCGATGCAGAGCAGGAATGCATCCGTATCGGATGTCTCGGTGACCTTGACGAAGCCTTTCTCGGTGTACTTGAGCGCGTTACCGATGAGATTCTGCAGCAGTTGATTCAGCAGGATACGATCGCTGATCACGATCTTTGAAGTTTCCGGAAATTCCAGGCGTATGCCCTTCGCCAGCGCCATCGGTTCATACTCGCGCTTCAGATCACCATAGACCGAGATAAGATTGATGGGGGACAAGTGCGGCTCGACGGCGCCGGACTCGAGGCGCGTAATATCGAGCAAGGAATTGATCATGCGGCTGGCGCCATCGATGGCCGACGCCTGGCGGCGCAAGAGCTCGTGTTGCTCGGCTGTCTCCGGCGTAAGAGTCAGTAAAGACGCATTCAGCAGGCGAATGGTTTGCAGGGGCTGTCGCAAGTCATGACTCGCCGCGGCGAGAAACCGGGTCTTCGCCATGTTGGCGCGGTCCGCTTCCTCGCGCGCCGCCACCAAGGCATCGTTGATGGCGCGTCGCTCGGTCATATCGCGAATCGCCGCGGCGACAAAGGTCTTCTCCCCTTCATGAATCGGGGCTAGGCGGATGCCGGCAGGAAATTCGCTGTCATCCGCGCGCCGCGCAAACAGATCAATGATGCGTGCGCCCATTTCCCGCGCCGTCGGATCGCGAAGGTAGCCAGCCAAGTGAGCGCCGTGGCGCAACCGAAAGCGTTCCGGCACGAGCATTTCGATGGACTGCCCGACGAGCTGCTCCCGGGAGTAGCCGAACAGGCTGCGCGCGGTGGCATTCGCGAAAAGAATGACTCCTTGCAAGTCCACCACGATGAGCGCATCCGGTGAGAATTGCAGCAGTTGCTGCGAGATGGAGGCGATTTTGTCCATATCAGGGCGAAAGGCCAACGGCACGATTATTCAACAAACAAGATTATCACGGGCCGGGGAGCCGCCATGCGGTCGAGGGTAGGGAAGTGCGCATATAATTGCGGAAACCCGCGAGTGAATAAGCCCTTGAAATCGGGCAAACTTCTCGCAAGCGCTCTGAGAAGGCATTGCGACGTCTCGGTAATCCTCGGAAGGTGGCATTTGGACGAACTCAATGGCGATTCGGCGGGGTCGGAGGGAATTCTCAACCGGCTGATGGAACTCTCGCGTATCGCGGCCCTGGCGGAGATGGCGAGCGGCATTGCCCATGAGCTCAACCAGCCGCTCGGCGCAATCGCCACGTTCAGTCAAGCGGGCGATCGACTCTTAAACCGCGCTGCGCCTCTGGTGCCACGCGCGCGCGAGGTGTTCCAGCAAATCGATGCGGAAGCGATGACTGCCGGCGAGGGAATTCGCCGGATTCGACGCCTGTTCGACCATGCGGAGCCCACGCGCATCAGGGTTCAGATGTCCGAACTGGTCGGGGAACTGGTGCCGGCATTGCATGCATTGGCGCGGGCCGCACATGTTCCCCTCAAAGTGGACGCCCAATCCGCGTTGCCCGAAGTAAATGTAGACCGTTTGAGGATTCAGCTGGTGCTCTTTTCTCTGGTGCAAAATGCCATTGAGGCCAGTC
>CAYRAC010000959.1:0-1702 GCA_964422045.1 uncultured Steroidobacteraceae bacterium | reverse complement strand
CTCGGCTTTCACGCTGCTGGCCGGTTGTCTGGCCGTGGCCCGGGGTGGCCGTCGCTCGCTTCGCAGCGCTTCGCGAGTCTAGCTAATTCCCCATCGATTCGCGCCTCCTCCGAGGCGCGAATCCCCTTTGCTCGCCCTGCTCCGGCGCCCCAGCAGACATAATCTGTGGCAAGCCCGGGCCGCTTGCGGCTAGGATGTGGCCGACGACGCAAGCAACCCCCTTCGGACCGTAGAGACCCACGTTGATCGAGACGACGCCACCTCAGCACGATCACTTTAAGATTCCATTCATGATCGGTGTGGTGGGGCACCGGGATTTGGTGGCCGAGGAAGTGCCGCAAATTCGCGCTGCGGTGGTCGATCTTCTGCAAAAGCTGCGCGACGACAATCCCGATGTGCCCTTGCGCCTGCTGTGCTCGATGTCGGCGGGCGCGGACCTGTTGGTGGCGGAGGTCGCCGCGCAGATCGGCATTGCGATCATTGCGTTGCTGCCCTATTCGCGCCGCCTCTGCCGTGCCGCGCTGCAGTCGGAAAAGGACGGTGCCAGCTTCGATCGCCTATGCGATTCGAGCGAGGTGGTCGAATTGAGCTTGGTCGGCGCCGCCAATGTCGCGGACGTCGAGCTCGACTCGGTGCATCGGGAGCGGCAACTACAGCGCGCCGGATCCCTGATCGCCCACTACAGCGGCTTGATGATTGCGATTTGGGATGGCGTGTATACGGACCATCGCGCAGGCACCGCGCGAGCGATACGGTTTCGCCGCCAGGGCGTGATGCCGACCGATGAAATTATCGCCGCGCCGCGCGACGTGCTGATTTCGCCGCAGGGCGACGATTTGAACTACGAGATTCGTTGTTCGCGGATCTCCAATCCGAACGCAGCCGGGGTCGCCGTCGTCGGATTTGTCGGCAGCGACTCGAGCGGCGGACGAGAATTCCCGAAGCAATTGGCTACGACGCTGGTGCGCCTGGCCGAGTTCAATCGCGACATCGACGAGTTCGGCAGCGAGATTGCCCTTACCGGCAAGAGACTTTCACAGCCGAGCCCCACCCCGATTCCGACCACGCTGCAATATCTCGATCGGCTGTTCACCGCGGCGAACTGGATGGGAAGCTATCATCGGCGCTGCTTCACCGCCGCGCTCAAAGCCCGCTATTTTTTGTGGGCGCTGATGGCGTTCTTGCTGATCACTTTCAAAAAGGATTCAACCGGTCCGCTGTCGATCGTCACCATCTTCGGGGTGTTGGCGGTCTTCTTGCTCGGCACGCTGCTCGCGATGTGGGCGCATCGACGCTCCTGGCATCGCAAGTATCTCGACTATCGCGCTTTGGCGGAGGCGCTGCGGGTCGATTTCTACTGGGAGGTTGCGGGCGTTCGCAAGGAGTTCGATGGCGAGTTCGCTCACGAGAATTTCCTGCAGAAGCAGGATGTCGATTTGCAATGGATTCGCTATGCGACGCGCTCGGTGAGCTTGCAATTGGCCATCCACCCGAGCGGCAGTTTCGCTGAAGGCTTCGCGTTCGTGTATGCCAATTGGGTGGGCGATGACGATCCGGCGAATGGCACCGGCCAGATGTTCTATTACCGTCAGCGCCTGCACGAGCTCAGCCACAACCTGCATGTCAACGAGCGCATCGATCGCGGACTGTTGTTTGCGGGCTTGTTTCTCGCATTCACCTTCGCACTCGATGTGACCTTGAG
>CAYRAC010000958.1:0-1702 GCA_964422045.1 uncultured Steroidobacteraceae bacterium | reverse complement strand
AAACCGCAATCGCGCGCCCGTCATTCTGATCGCCAGCCAGATCGTTCGCGACGAACTGGGGTTCGATTTTCCCCAGGAAGTCGACTTCAAGGCGATCTATGGCAGTTGCAGCGTCTATTGCGACATGATCCTGACCGCTGAACAGGCCCGTCGCAAGACGGTCATTGCCTGCCAGAGCGCGATCGCAAAGCGAGGCGTGGCGGTGCTGATCGTCCCGGTCGATATCTCGCATTCCGACGCGCATGACGATGTGCCGTTCGCGGTGCACACCAGCCATCCGGTCGTGCGTCCCAACGATGCCGATCTGAGCGAGATCGCCCACATCCTCAATGCCGGCAAGCAGATCGCGATCTATGGCGGATCAGGTTGCCGCGGGGCGCATGCCGAGATTCTTCGTGTCGCCGAGATTCTCAAGGCGCCGATCGCCCACACGTCCCGGGGCAAAGATTCCCTCTCCTACGACAATCCGTACAATGTCGGCATGATCGGATTGATCGGGAACGAGGCGGCCTATCACGCGGTTCGGGAATGCGACACCTTGCTGCTGCTCGGCGCGGATTTCGCGTGGCGGCAATTCTATCCGGACAAGGCGAAGATCGTGCAGATCGACCTTGAGCCGACCCATCTGGGCCGGCGTCATCCGGTCACCAAAGGGTTGGTTGGCGACATCAAGGCAACGCTCGAAGCCTTGATCCCCCGGCTGCACGACAAATCGGACAGCGGTTTCCGCGACAGCTACGTCAAGCGCTACCAAGAATTGATCGCCCATCAGAAAGAGAAGGCCGTACCGAAGCGGCGCGACACCATTTCCGGTATCTATCTGACCGAACTGATCGACCGGATGGCGGCTGACGACGCCCTCGTGACGGGTGATGATGGAACGGCGACGGTCTGGATGCACCGCTATTTCAAGGCGACCGCCAAGCGGCGCTTCTTCTCCAGCCTGCTGCACGGAACCATGGCGTCGGCCATGCCGACCGCGCTCGGCCTGCAAAAGGCCGCGCCCGGCCGTCAGGTCATCTCTCTCTCCGGCGATGGCGGCATCGCAATGCTGTTTGGCGATCTGATGACGGCAGTCCAGTACAAGCTGCCGATCAAGATAGCGGTGTTCGACAACGGCAAGCTGGGCTTCATCGATATCGAGCAGAAATCGGAAGGGTTGTTGCCGCTCTTCACCCATCTGCAAAATCCCGATTTCGGCGCGGTCGCCGCCGCGATGGGCCTGTGGGGCCGCACCGTCGCCAAGGCTGATGAACTCGAGGCGGCGGTGGGGGAGTGGCTCGCGCAGCCGGGCCCGGCGCTGCTCAATGTGAAGGTCGAAAGCATGACCCTGGTGATGCCGCCAACGATCGAGTTTGGACCAGCCTACGGGATGGCGCTCTATTCAGCGCGGGCCGTGCTCGGCGGACAAACCCACGATTTGATCGAAATGATCCGGGAAAACATCTGACCAGAGGCGTGTCTGGGCGGAATCAAGGCGCGAAGCGGCTGTGCGGCCCATAGTGGGACCCGCGGCATGTGAGAGTGGATTAAAGCTTCGGTGTATCAACGATGAAGATCCTCGCTACGCTCCCGGTAAAAGGCCGAGATCTTCGACTCGACTTATTCCGAGGTGTAGCGAATTGGGGCATCTTCCTCGACCACATTCCCAACAACATCGTGAACTGGGTGACAACGCGGAACTACGGCTTCAGCGATGCCG
>CAYRAC010000957.1:0-1710 GCA_964422045.1 uncultured Steroidobacteraceae bacterium | reverse complement strand
TATTGGACGCCGGTTTCACCCCGAACCTGGTCAGAATTGCACGCCGGTTCACACCTATGAGGGCTTTCTCGACAGCTGCGTACAGGCCCGCAATGCGACACGGTCGGCCCGGATCGAGGAAGAACGACTGAATCTGCGCCCGCTACCGGTGCGGCCGCTACCGGCGTACCGAGAGTCGTATGCGACCGTGTCGCGCGCGAGCGCCGTGCGGGTGCTCAAGCACTCGTACTCGGTGTCCTCGCGACTGATCGGGCATCGGTTGCGCGTGCGATTACACGCCGACATTGTGGAACTGCACCACCGTGGCGAGCGGGTGGCGCTGATGGACCGCATCATCGGCGGCGGGAAGCACAAGATCGATTATCGGCACATCATCCACACACTGGTGCGCAAGCCCGGCGCGTTCCGCCGCTATGTGTTCCGCGAAGCCTTGTTCCCGAGCCTGGACTTCCGCCGCACCTACGACGCCCTGTTGGCCGGTGGCGCCGACCAAGCCGATATGGAGTATGTCCGGATCCTGCACCTGGCGGCCAGCGACGGCGAGGAATGCGTTCGGATCGTGCTCTCGGGGCTGCTGTCGGCGGCGATCCTCCCGACGTACGAAGCGGTCCGCGCGGAGGTTCGCGGTCCACGCGTTCCGGAAGGCATCCCGTATCTGAACATTACAGCGCCCGACCTTAACCTATATGATCGGCTTCTGGGTGCCAGCACCGCCGCGGTGTGCACATGAGCGCCACCACGATGGCCCGCGACGAAACGATGGAGCTGCGCTTAAAGGCGCTGCATCTGCCGTCCTTCCTCGAACAGTACATCGAACTCGCCGAACACGCTGCCGCCGAAGGCTGGAGCC
The DNA here is from genome assembly GCA_964422045.1 of uncultured Steroidobacteraceae bacterium. Classification (GTDB taxonomy): domain Bacteria; phylum Pseudomonadota; class Gammaproteobacteria; order Steroidobacterales; family Steroidobacteraceae; genus Bog-1198. The sequence continues at coordinate 860 of CAYRAC010000957.1, read as the reverse complement.
ACATCCGATACCTCGCGGAACTCGTCACACAGGAAGCCAGTGACCGTGCCGATCGGCGGATTACACGGCTGCTGCTCGATGCGAAGCTGCCACGCGACAAATCGGTCGCCACGCTAGACCTGAACCGATATGACGCACCGCTGCGGGGAAAAATCCGCGAGCTGCTACGCGGCGAGTTCCTCGCCGGCGCCACCAACGTCTGCCTGATCGGTCGGCCAGGGACCGGCAAATCACATGTCATGGCAGCGCTTGCCCGGGCCCTAATCGAGGCGGGTCATCGGGTTCTGTTTACTCCCGTAGTGCAGCTCGTCGAGCGGCTGCTCGATGCGAAAAAGAATCTACGGCTCGCCCGCGAACTGAAGCGCCTCGATAACTTCGACTGCATCGCACTCGACGACATCGGCTACGTCCAGCACGACCGTGCCGAAATGGAAGTCCTGTTCGCACTGCTCGCCGAGAGATACGAGCGCAAAAGCGTGATGATCACCTCAAACCTGGTGTTCTCCAAGTGGGATCAGATCTTTAAGGATCCCATGACGACGGCGGCCGCCATCGACCGAGTCGTGCATCACGCTGTCGTCCTCGAGTTCGTTGGCCCCAGCGTCCGCGCCGAGATTGCAGAAAAACGTGCGCGCGCCGAGCAGTCGAAGCGCAATCCAGCGGCTTCGGCGGACGCATGATCGGGTGCAAACGCCTCAGACGACCTTGGATCCGGAGCTTCTGACGCCAAGGGCGCCAGACTGCGTGATGGTGGACCAAAAATGAAGGCTCAAGACCGGCAAGAATAGATGTCGTCAGCGGAAGAAATAGTTGACGCCGGACACCCTACTGCTTGTCGAACACCAGCGTCTCGTCGCCGG
>CAYRAC010000956.1:0-1714 GCA_964422045.1 uncultured Steroidobacteraceae bacterium | reverse complement strand
ACATGCCGCGGCCCGGCGGCACGCGACTGGGGTCGGTGATGCTCTCATCGCCGCCCGCGATCAACACGCGCTGCGAGATTCGGCCGCGCTTGAGCGTGTCGAAGTCGTCGAGCATCTCGCTCAACGTGTTCGAGCTCATGAATTCGAGCATGATCGCCTGGCCGACTTCCTCGCCGGCGTAGAACCGTGCGTGCTCTTTCAAATCGTAATGGCTGACCATGATGCTGAACGCGGCCAGAGTGCAGCGTTCGGCGCGATCGAGCACCCGCTCCGGCACGCCATCGATGAAGGCGCGCAGGCGGTGCGGATGAATCGCGCCGATCACGCCGTCCTTGGCGCGGATTTCCTCGCCGCTCGATAGGCGCACGCCCGTGGCCCGGCCGCCGGAGGTCAAGATTTTCGCGACTTCGCTGTTGCAGCGGACTTCGCCGCCATAGTGCTCGATGCAGCGAACCAACGACTCGGACAGCTTGCCGCTGCCGCCTACGGGCTGCGACACACCGTGGCCGTGCATCAGCCCCGGCATCAGGTACAGTCCGAAACCGGTGCCGAGTTCATCCGGCAACTGCAGGTTTTCCGATACCAGGCGCAGCAGCCATATCTTGACCTTTTCGCTTTCGAAGGCCTGATTGGCGATTTCGAGCGAACTGCGCTGCATCGCCTCGAACACCTCGCGTCCCTCCTCGCTGCCATCCATCATGGCGACAAAGGCACCCATGGGCGTCGGCGGCGCGTACATGCCGGCGCCGAACGCCGGCAGCATGGCGATGGCGCGATTCGCAAAGCGACGATACGTCTCTGCATCTTTGGCCGATATCTTGGCGATGCCCTCGCAGGTCTTGTCCAAATCCTTGTAGGCGACCAAGGTGCTCTGGTCTGGGAAAATCATGGCGTACGGAATACCGTACTTGTACTTGAGCCCGAATTGGCTCTGCAATCCGAGTTCGTCCTGACGGATCATCGGATTGCCCTGGATCATGATGTGCACGCTCGAATGCTCATCATGCCAGTAGCCCGGCGTGTTGAGTTCGCGCGTCACCACCCCTCCGCCCGGCCACGCCTTGCGCTCGAGCACCAAAACCTTCTTGCCCGCCTTGGCGAGGTATGCCGCGGCGACCAAGCCATTGTGACCCGCACCCATTGCAACGACGTCGTAATTAGCTGCCATGTCGACCCTTATAGAGAACTCTTCAGCCGCTGAGTGCCGGCGCCTGCTGCGGTTTTGCGCGCCAGTACACGGCCGCCACGGCCGCGAGCGCCGCGCACAGCAGAATGGCCTTGCCCATGAGCCCGAATGTCGGCAGCAAGCCGCCGAGTTGCTTGCTGAGCAAGGTGACCACCATGCCGCTCAAGAATTGCCCGATGGCGAAGGCGGCTTGCCACATGCCGTTGACGCGCCCGCGAATGTGGTAGGCGAGCCCGCGCGTCGCCCACACCAGCATGGTGGGCAGTACCAGACCGCAGCCGATCTGATTGATGAAGGAGCCCCAGGCATAGCTGTCCGGATCCGTCGCCCGGCCCATCCACCCAAAGCCCAGGCCCACCAGCGCGAAGTCGACGCACAACAGCCAGCCGATGGGCAGCCGCGACAATCCCCAGAAGGCAAATGTCCCGAGCGGCACACCGATGCTCGCCAGCATGGTGAAAACGCTGATTCGCGCCGGATCGTTGACGCCGAGCGACTGCAGCGCTTCGGCGTTCTTGGTGATGACGG
>CAYRAC010000955.1:0-1715 GCA_964422045.1 uncultured Steroidobacteraceae bacterium | reverse complement strand
TTTTACTTCGAGACTACGAAGCGCTGCGTAAAGACCGGGCAGACTCTAAGGTGAAGGAATGCCTGGCGACATTGCTCCAACACCGACCCGGGCACGCCATGACGCATCTGGAGTGGTTGCGGCGGCCACCTCGTCGACGATCCCTGAAGACTCTGCGGGAATTGACAGAAAAATACGCATGGCTGGAACGGCTGGTCGACTATCGCAATCGGCTTCCGATCCCGAAAGAGCGCCAGCAGGTCTACGCACGTCGGATGCGACGGCGTCGGGCAGAAGACGTTTCGCAGCTCCCACAATTTCGCCAGGAACTCGAGGCGGTGTGCTTTGCTGCAGTGACGCTCGCGACGCTCGCCGACGACATCCTGCGGCTCGTCGAGATGCGCATCGTCGCAATTTGGACCTGGGGCTATAAGATTGCCGCCGAGCGGGTAACTCCCAGTCGAGTACGGCAGCGTGGCGAGGTCCTCGCTGAACTTCGCCGACTCGTGACCGACTCAGCGCTCACTGATAGCGCATTTCGGGAACAAGCAATTGCAATCTTGTTCCCCGAGCATGTCGGTCCACCGCCGAGCCGAGCGGCCGATGTGCGGGAGGTATTGATACGTAACGCGCGGCGCGTTCGCCCGTTGCTCGAACTGCTGGTCAAGCTTGATATTCGCGGGACGGGGCCGGGCTATGATGGCCTTGCCTGGCTCAAGGACACCTATAAGGACGGGACGGATTCATTCTGGGTCCCGACGGCGCCGCTGTGGACGCGACGCTGGAAAACTTTGGTTGAAGATTGCGATAGTGGGCGCGCTCTGCGCGCCTACGAGGCTGCCACGATTGCCGCGGTTCGGCAGGGACTTCGTAACGGCACCCTGTACTCGCCCTATGGAGAGGAGTTCTCTGATCCCGCCCATCACTTGATGCCATCGGCGGTTTGGCAAGCCCGCCGAGGTTCCTATCAACTATAAAAGCCTGCCTCAGAAGCCAGAGCGCTATACGGACCGCGCCCAGGCGGCGTTACAGGCGTCGCTCGCGGGCCTGCATGACGCGGTCACCGCCGGCGATGTATGGATTGGTCGCAAGGATCTGTATTTCCGACGCGACGAGGCCGAGGAGCAACCCGAGGGCGTCGAACATGCGCACACTGCGCTCTACAGCGAGATCGGTCGCGTGCAATTCCCCACATTGCTGCTCGAACTCGATGCGCGGGTGCATTTTAGCTGGAAGCTCTTGGGCCGCCAACCCAAGCACGCACAGGAGTTACTCGGAGTGTACAGCGCGTTGCTCGCGGCCGGTACCGATCTCGAATCGCGCGGCGTCGCCGGCATGATTCGCGGCGTGCACGAAAGTACCGTGCGTCGCTACATGCGTCTGCTTGAGGCAGAGCCTGCCATGCGAGAGGCAAACGACGTCCTGCTGCACTTCGCCCGCAGCCACAGTATTGTCAATCACTGGGGAACGGGCTACGAAGCCTCGTCGGATTTGATGAGTCTGGACGCAAGCAAGCACCTGTACGATGCCCGGGTTGATCCCAAACGCCGGGTCCACGGCATGGGGGTGTATCAGACCATCCTCGATCAATGGGGAATCCTCTATGACCAACCGCTACCCCTGCTGCGCCGACAGGTCGGCGCGGCGATCGAGGGCGTCGTTCGTCAGCGCAGCACGTTGATCCACTGGCTTGCCGTCGATACCCACGGACATACGCATTTGGGCCTCGGCATTTG
>CAYRAC010000954.1:389-1719 GCA_964422045.1 uncultured Steroidobacteraceae bacterium | reverse complement strand
TCGCGCCCCGGCCGACAAGGATGCGCGCTCCTTCGATATCGCCATCCGCCGCGGCGCGGATCAATTCCAATTCACGCTCGCTTGCCATTTTTATTTCACGGCCGGGTCGATCACTCGGCCCAGCGCTCCCTCGTAAGACGCGGGAGACACGCCCATAATCTCCAGAATCGTGGGCGCGAGGTCGCGCTGATAATAATCTTCGGTCTGCGACAATTCGCCTTTCGCGGGAGTATCCGGCCCGGCGATGAGCGCCCAAACCTGCTCCGCTCCGCGAACCTTGGGCCCATGATCGCTGAAATCTTGGAGCGTCGATCCGCGCCCGTGGTCGCACGTCACTATCAGGGTGGTCTGATCGCGGTATTCGGGAATCGATTGCAGCGTGGTCCAGAGAGTGCGTAGCGAGCGGTCGACGAATTGGATGGATTCGAGCACGCGGTCGTAGCGGCGCATGTGCGCCCAGTCGTCGGTCTCGTCGAAAGCGATGTGCATCACGCGGGGATGGATTCGCTTGACGTAGTCGAGCGCCAGTTCGAAGGTGACGTAATCATGCCGCGCTTCGTCCCATGGCGTTCTGGCGTCGAACTGCATGGCGGCCAATTCGCGGGCGCGTGGCGAGGCGTCGTCGGCGGCCGGTTGATAGCCGGCGTCGATGGTGATCGATCCTGGTGTGTGTTCGCCGATCGCGTGAAAAGTGTCCCAGGAGGCGAACAGCGCCACTTGGGATCGCGGCAGGTTTAGACGGGTGCGCAGGAATTCGAGGATGGTCGTTGTTGGATTTTGGATTGGATCGTTGCCTTTGATTTTGTCGTCCTGGGAGCGGCCGGTGAGGATCTCGGAATAGCCGGGATAGGAGACGCGGTAGGCGTTGGTGACGCGCATGGAACTCGCTTTGCCGAGGTTGCCGATGACCGCGCCTTGTGGGGCCAGATCGGTCCAGAAGAAGGGCATGAGGGCCTCGCGGCGGGATTGCGGCGTGTCCTTATAGAGTTTGTCGCGCAGGGCAGCGGCGCCCTGTTCCTGCATGCCGGCCGACTTCTCTTTCATCAGCAGAGGATCGATTCCATTGAAGACTTCCTGCCAGCGCAGGCCGTCGACGGTGACGAGGAAGACCGCGTGGGTTGTGCGGGGGGCGGCATCGAGGAAGGATGCGAGGCAACAAAGCCCCAGTATCAAGGTTCGGCGACTCATCTAGCAAGGATACGCGAATGGCTAACAGTGGCTCTCTCTAGAGTTCTCGTTTCAGGCCAATCAGTAAATCGATGATCGGTTTCGCGCGTTCTGGTGTAAGCCAGCTTTTCTGCGCCTCAGCCAGGTCCAGCAGCTCGGATTC
>CAYRAC010000954.1:0-379 GCA_964422045.1 uncultured Steroidobacteraceae bacterium | reverse complement strand
TCGTAGCGGGGAACTGCTTGGCCGCGCGTTCGTACGCAGCTAGGGCCTGCTCATCATCGCCACATGCGAGGAACGCTAGTCCCAGGTTGAAGGCCGCAAAGCTCATCGTTGGCACTTTTTCGAGGGCTGCTTGGGTGTCGGTTAGGAAAGCTGGATACGCCTTGAGCTTGTAATGTGCCCACCCACGGCCTGCGAGTGCCTTTGCCATCTGTTCCACCGGCGCAACCGGCAGTTGCTCGATCACCCGCGTGTAGTCCGCCAATTCCTTGTCCGTCTCACCTTTCGAACCCCACGTGAAACCACGGTTGAGGAGCGCCTTTGCCACATCCTCGACCGGCGCGCCCGGCAGTCGCTCGATCAAGCGCGTGTAATCCGCCAG
>CAYRAC010000953.1:0-1719 GCA_964422045.1 uncultured Steroidobacteraceae bacterium | reverse complement strand
TACGTCGCCGCCTACCACGAAATCGTCCGGGTGCCGGCTGCGCAGGGCGATGAGTACTCTGCCAGCCGCTGCGATGTGTACTACCAGGGGAAATTGTCGCCCGACTTCTATGCGTGGATATTCCCGCATGGCGCGACCGCGAGCGTCGGCGTCGGCAGCGCCGCAAAGGGTTTCTCGCTGCGCGGCGCGGTGCTCGAGCTGCGCGCACTCGCGAAGCTTGCCGGTGTCGAGACGCTGCGGCGTGAAGGAGCTCCGATCCCGATGAAGCCATTGCGCCGCTGGGACAATGGCCGCGACGTCGTGTTGGCCGGCGACGCGGCCGGTGTAGTGGCTCCCGCCTCGGGCGAGGGAATTTATTATGCGATGGCGGGCGGGCGATTCGCAGCGCTCGCCGCCGCGGAATATCTCAACAGCGGCGATGCTCGTGCGCTGCGCAATGCGCGCCGCCGCTTCATGAGAGCGCACGGCACGGTGTTTTGGGTGTTGGGCATCATGCAGCGTTTCTGGTATTCGACCGACAAGCGCCGCGAACGCTTCGTCAGCATCTGCAAGGATCCCGATGTGCAGCGCCTCACCTGGCAGGCTTACATGCACAAGAAATTGGTGCGCGCCAAACCGCTGACACATATGCGAATCTTTGCCAAAGACATGGCGCATTTGCTGGGACTCGCGCGCGCATGACGCAGGCCGTCGGCACGCGGACGGACGATCTTCGACGGCGCCTCAAGCCGGTGGCGGCGGCGGCGGTCGCGGCGAGTGCGGTTGCCGCCCTTGGTGCTCTCAGCACGCAGTTGGGCTCCTGGTACTATCGATTGCGCAAACCCAGTTGGCAGCCGGCGGACTGGCTGTTTGGTCCGGCGTGGACCTTGATATTCGCCTTGGCGGCACTCGCCGCGGTGTTGTACTGGAGAGCGGAAGATAACCGCGACCGCCGGCTGTTGGTGCTCGGCGTATTCGCGCTCAACGGATTCTTGAATACCCTGTGGAGCCTGCTGTTCTTTCGGCTGCAGCGGCCGGATTGGTCATTGTACGAAGTGGGATTTCTCTGGGCGTCCATCGTGCTGTTGATCGTGCTGCTGATTCGTGCCAGCCGCCCCGCGGCCTGGCTGCTCGCGCCGTATTTGGCCTGGGTCAGCTTTGCGGCGATTTTGAACTGGAAAATAGTGCAGTTGAACGCTCCTTTTGCCAGCGGTGGCTGAGCTGTTTGCCACCGGTCGCGTGATCGACGGCATCCTCGGATTGATGCTGATGGAGTTCATCGGCTTGGTGCTGCTCGGCCGGCAATCGCGGCGTGGGCTGCCGGCATCGCAACTCACGTTCAGCCTCGGCGCGGGCGCTGCCTTGCTGCTGGCATTGCGTGCCGCACTGCTCGGCGCATCTTGGCCGCGAATCGCGCTCTGGCTGCTCGCCGCCTTGGTGGCGCACTTGAGCGACCTTCGGCTGCGCTGGACCTATCGTCGCACATGAGCCGTGTTCTTCACCCGATTCAGTTAGAACTCCACCACAAGGAAAAAGCTCTCATGCAAAACAAGATTTCGCGTCGCGCGCTGGTCAAGAGCGGGCTGCTCGCCGGCGCCCTCACTCCGGTCTCGAGCCTGCTGGCTTATCGCGCCTATGCTGCGCCGCTGCCGCCACTCGACCCGAACGATCCCACCGCCAAAGCGCTCGGCTTTGTCACCGACTCGTCCAAGGTCGACGTGAGCACCAATCCGACGCATA
>CAYRAC010000952.1:0-1724 GCA_964422045.1 uncultured Steroidobacteraceae bacterium | reverse complement strand
GGTACGACCGCTCGCAGCCAGGTTCCGCGCGGCCTGATCAAGAGAATCTCGTTTGATCCGCAATTCGATTGGAACGAGTTTGTAACCATCGCGGCAAAGGACATTCCTGGCAAGAATTGCATCGCCCTGATCGGAGACGATCAGCCCTGCCTGGCGGATGGGAAAGTCAATCATCCCGAGGAGCCGATCCTGCTCTTGGCGCATGAGGATCCGCATCTGCTGCGGAAAGCCGTGGATGCCGTCTCGATCGAATACGAAGCCCTGCCGCCGATTTTTACCATCGAAGAGAGCGAACGGCTTGTCCAGGTCATTTGGGGGACAGACAACATATTCAAAACCTACGTGATTGACAAGGGCGATGTCGATGGCGTGTGGGCAAAGGCCGACTACATTGTTGAAGGCGAATATACAACCGGCGCGCAGGAACAGCTCTACATCGAAAACAACGGAGTGATCGCGGCCTTCGATGCCGAGCACGGAATCACAGTGTGGGGTTCGCTGCAATGTCCTTATTACGTGCACAAGGCGCTGATGGCATTGTGCAATTTGCCGGCCGAGAAGGTGCGCGTGGTGCAAACGGAAACGGGTGGCGCGTTCGGGGGCAAGGAAGATTATCCGTCCATGATCGCAGGCCATGCGGCGCTCTTGGCTATGAAGTCTGGACGTCCGGTAAAAATTATTTATGACCGCGCCGAGGATATGACGGCAACCACGAAGCGTCATCCCTCGCGCACGCGCCATCGCACCGCGGTCGGCAAAGACGGCAAAATTCTAGGCGGCGAAATCGACTTCACGATTGATGGTGGCGCCTACCAGACCTTGTCGTCCGTAGTTCTTTCGCGCGGCACCATCCACGCCGGTGGTCCTTACTACTGGCCCAACGTTCGCATTCGCGGGAAGGCCGTGGCGACAAACGTCCCGCCCCACGGAGCTTTTCGAGGCTTTGGAGCGCCGCAGAGTCTGTTCGCGATGGAGCGGCACATGGACCGCATCGCGCAAGCCGTGGGGCTTTCTCCGGTAGAAATCCGCTGCCGAAACTTCCTCAAGCCGGGTCAAACCACGACCACCGAACAGACTATCCGCGAAGAAATTGATCTGGGAAAGCTGCTTGATCGAGCGCTCGAACTCTCGGACTACACCGCGAAGACAATCCAGTTCGCGCAGCACAACAAGACTGGCCCAATCAAGAGAGGAATGGGCATCGCCGCCTTTCTCCATGGCGCAGGCTTTACAGGCTCGGGCGAGCGCTATCTGGCCTCGGTGGTAGGCGTCGAAGGCTGCGCCGATGGCGGCGTGCGCGTGCTGGTTTCAAGCACTGAGTTCGGACAAGGAACGAACACCGTGCTCTGCCAAATCGCGGCCGAAGCGCTGGGTTTGCGATATGACGACGTTCAAATCGCGCAGCCGGATACGAAGCAAGTGCCGAACAGCGGTCCGACCGTCGCCTCGCGCACGGCGATGGTCGTCGGAAGTCTTGTGCGCTCGGCCGCTCTGGGAATCGAGCAAACGCTGATTGCCGGCGGCCTGCTCCGCAGTCCATACTCGCCGGAAGAGTTTCGCGCCGCCTGCCGAAATCACATCGCCAAACACGGCGAACTTCGGTCGTTCGCGCACTACGAAGCTCCAGAGGGAGTTTTCTGGGACGATCAAAAATATCGCGGCGAAGCCTATGCAAGTTTTGCCTGGGCAGTTTACATTGCGGAAGTAAAAGTGGACCTCTCCAC
>CAYRAC010000951.1:0-1724 GCA_964422045.1 uncultured Steroidobacteraceae bacterium | reverse complement strand
GCACTCGTGTGGCCTGGGCTGCTGCGCAAACTCGATCGCCACAGCCCGGGCTATCGGGACTAGCCCGAGTACCACATTGATCCGAGCCGTTGCGTCACCCGCTCGAGCGGCAGGCCCTTGGTTTCAACGACCATCGTCTTCACCCAAACCAGTTGCAAGATCATCATCGCGCAAAAAAACGCAAAGACGTAGCCCGGTGCGAACACGGAAACCAGGATAGGAAATACGCTGGTCACCAATGCCGCCGCACTCCAATGCGTGAAACTGCCAAGCGCCTGGCCCTCGGCCCGATGCTGGTTCGGGAATATTTCGGAAATCAACACCCAGATGACAGCACCCTGCCCGACCGCGTGCGCCGCGATAAAGATGAAGATACAGGCAGGCACGATGCTGAAATGCGCCGTGAAGAACGCCCACGCCACCAGGCTCAACGAGAAGATATAGCCGAAGGACCCGACGAACAGCAGCGTGCGGCGGCCGATGCGATCGATCAGCCACAGGCCGACAAAAGTAAAAATGAGATTCGTCACTCCAATGCCCACCGATTGCAGCAGCGCGGCGTGTTCGCTCAAGCCCGTCAGTTCAAAGATACGCGGCGCAAAGTACAAAATCGCATTGATGCCCGACAGCTGATTGAAGAGCGCGACCAGCACCGCCAGCAAGATCGGCGCCCGTAACTCCTTGCTCCAGAAGGCGCCGGGGCGCGACGTCGGCGCGGCCGGAGCGCAGATTTGCTGCGCCAATTCTTGGACGTCGCCGTCCTCCGCGCGTGGGTAGAGCGAGCGCAGTGCGGCCATGCCTGCACGGCGATCGGCTCTGCGGATGAACAGCCAGCGCGGGCTTTCCGCAACTCGCAGGCACAGCAGCGAATAGAGTAACGACGGGAACGCCGCGACGCCCATCATCCAGCGCCAGGCATTCTCCCCGGTGCCGGCAAGCAGCGCATTGGACAGATACGCGACGACGATACCGAGGACGATGTTGAACTGGAACATGCCCGCCAGGCGCCCGCGATACGCCGCGGGCGCGATTTCCGCAATGTACAGCGGCGCCGCGACCGTCGAGATGCCGATGCCCAGGCCGCCGATCAGGCGCGCCGCGATCAACTGGTAAACATTGGCTGCCAGCGCGGATCCGACCGCCGACACGAGATACAGTACGCCGATCCACAACAACGTAGCACGGCGGCCGAGTCGATCGCTGGGCCAGCCGCCGCATAGCGAACCGATCACGGTGCCGTACAGCGCAGAGGCCATCGCGACGCCGTGCGTGCCGGGACCGAGACTCCATAGCGCCTGAATCTTCTGCTCCGCACCCGAAATCACCACGGTATCGAAGCCGAACAAAAAGCCGGCAAACGCCGCGGTGAAAGCCGAGAAAATGATGCGCGGGTTGATCCCCACGTCAATCCGCCCGCAGCGATGCGAGGCTCCAACTATCGAGCGCCGTCAACATCGCCTTCTCACCCTTCGCGTAGGCGCGCAGCGCAACGCTCGCGGCCGCGGGAAATATTTGCTCGCTGAATACTCGCTCACCGGATCCGGCGAACACTTCGAGCGACGCGCCATCCAAGAATATGTGCAGCATCAATGAGCCGTCGGGGAGCGCCAACGGCGCAAACTGTCGTCCGGCAAACTGCGGACTGAAATCGGTCCGGCCCGAATGCGAACGATCGACGAACAGCCGTTGCGACTTGGCGTCGTAGCCGATCACGGTCTTCTCAC
>CAYRAC010000950.1:0-1727 GCA_964422045.1 uncultured Steroidobacteraceae bacterium | reverse complement strand
CGCGTGGCGCCGACCTTCACGTAGATCGGCTTCTCCCAATCGGTGATCTCGCGCAATTCCTTGATCTTGATGACCAGATCATCGGGTCCGGTCCAGTCCGGATGGCGCGACGCCGAGCGTTGATCGACGCCCTCCGGCAGCGTGCGCATGCGCGCCACCCGCGGATTCACTTTCTGGCCGAGCAGCATGCCGCCGCCGCCCGGCTTCGCCCCCTGCCCGATCACGATTTCGATGGCATCGGCCCGACGCACGTCATCCGGATCGAAGCCGTAGCGCGACGGCAGGCACTGATAAACCAGCGTTTTCGACGAGGCCCGCTCTTCGGTGGTCATACCGCCATCACCGGTGGTTGTCGAAGTACCGACTTCGGTGGCGGCGCGCCCCAATGCATCCTTCACGCGGGCCGAGAGTGCGCCGAAGCTCATGCCGGCGACGGTGATGGGGATTTGCAGTTCGATCGGGCGTGTCGCGTATCGAGTGCCGAGCAGCGTCTTGGTGGCGCAGCGCTCGCGATAACCCTCGAGCGGGTAGCGCGACAACGAGGCCGCCAGAAACAGCAAATCGTCAAAGTTCGGCACCCGGCGTTTGGCGCCCAAGCCGCGGATCTCGTACAGGCCGCTGGCCGCGGCGCGCTGAATATACTCAATCGTGGATCGGTCGAAACCCGCCGATTCCTCGAGGTCAAGGCCCGTCATTCTCAATACTCCTGATTGGCATCGGCATGCCAGTGATACAGACTCTTGGCGGACGCCACGCGCTTGAACTCCGCGGGGTCGTGCTCGATACCGGCCTGCGCCAGCAAATTCTTGACCGTGGCGCGATCGGTATCGGTCATCGGTTCGAAGCGGGCATCGGCGCCGAGCGAGCGCACCTTGCCGCGTACGTAGATCACCGCCTCGTACAATGAGTCGCCGAGCGCATCTTCGGCATCGCCGCAAATCACGATGCGGCCTGCCTGCGCCATGAACGCGGAGAAGCTGCCGACGCTCCCGCCCACCACGATGTCGGCCCCCTTGAGCGAAATCCCGCAACGCAGCGACGCGTCGCCGTCGATGATCAAGAGGCCCCCGTGAGCCGAGGCGCCCGCAGCCGTGGAAGCGAAGCCCCGGACATGCACGCGGCCCGACATCATATTTTCCGCGGCGCCGGGACCCGCGTTGCCGTGCACCGTGACCGAGGCGTATTTATTCATTCCCGCGACGTAATAGCCCACATGACCGTGAATCTGCACATCGAGATCCGCATTCAATCCGCAGGCGATGGAATGCGCGCCGTCCGGGTTTTTCACTTCAATCTGCGACACGCCGGCGTCGCTTGCCTGCCTGTGCAGGAAAAAGTTCAGCTCGCGCAGGCTGTCCTTGGCGAGATCGAACTGGCGCACGCGAAGGCTCGGCCTCAAATTCGCCATGAGTAGATCTCCTCCGGCTTGGGCTCGAACAGCGTCGCCTGAGAAATGTCCGGCAAGTGCGCCAACGAACGAAATTCCGACGCGATGGCGACGTAGTCGTCGGTCTCGGCCACCACCGCGGGTTTGCACGCAAAGGCATCGCGCACGATGAGCAGTTCCTGATCGGTTCCCATCAGAAACGTGAAGAATCCGTCCAATTCGCTGAAGCCGCGCTGCACGGCCGATTTCAGATCATCGCCTTCGCGCAGCCGCCACTCGAAGAACCGGCAGGCGGCCTCGGTGTCGTTGTCGGTTTCGAATTCGATGCCGAGCGGCTCCA
>CAYRAC010000949.1:0-1739 GCA_964422045.1 uncultured Steroidobacteraceae bacterium | reverse complement strand
CTTCTTACCCGCTCCACAACCAAAGATCCGTCATCTGGACCAAGAAGCGCTTGTTCTACCAGGTCGGCGCTCGCTGAATTATTCTCGATCAGCAGCACGGTCTGCGACATTGAGTCATCCTGACGAACGATCACCCGCGATACCATGCACGAAGTGCCAGGGGTTGTCTGTCTGCTAACGAACAGTGCCTTGTAATCTCGGCTCGTCGAGCCGCGTGAATTTGAGTGCGCAAAACGCCGCCGGAAAGACGGATGGTTGAGGGTTTCCCTGCATGGCATTGTATAAATAGTGACCAAATTAGACCCGCGGGTAACGCAGCCGACGAGTGCGATGCGTTTCCGGTCGATAATTCCGCGTCGGGGGTAATGACCTTCGCCACCGTGACCGGAGAATTTGAATGCCGTATGCGTGTCGCGTGCTTTGCCGCGAAGTCGAGGTACGAAGCGCCGTGTAACACGCGCGAGATTGTTGTTCGTCGCTCTAAGTTGGGCTAACGTGTTCGCCAATAAGGCAGCAAGCTACGCCACCGCCACATGTTGACACTCCTGTCGTCCATCGCCCCTCGAGCAGTGTTGGCCGAAGCGGCCGCCTTATATGAAAAACGGCATTCCATTCGATTCTTCGCGCACTCGGCAGGCGGCGTCGACGTCGCCAAACGAGTCAACGCGGGCGAGGAAATCGATGTCGTCGTCCTGGCGAGGGAGGCGATCGGCAAATTAGTTGAGAGCGGCAAGCTATCGGCCGACGGACGCACGGATTTGATGACATCGGGCATCGCGATTGCCGTGCGTTCCGGGAGCGTTCATCCCGATATCAGCGATGAGGTGGCAGTAAAGACTGCCGTGCTGAGCGCCGCATCGTTGAGTTACTCGACGGGGCCCAGCGGCACGTACTTGGAGAAACTCTTTGAGCAATGGGGAATCTTGGCAGTCGTCCGCGACCGCATCACCGTACCTCCGCCTGGTGTCCCGGTGGCGCATCTGCTTCAGGCTGGCCACGTCGATCTCGGCTTTCAGCAATTGAGTGAATTGTTGAATGTTCCGGGAATTGATGTCGTCGGTGCGCTGCCCGCTCCGGTGCAGCTGCTGACGACGTTCACCGCCGCCATTTCAGTCAGTTGCAAGGATCGTATCGCCGCGGGCGATTTCCTCGCGTTCGTCGCGTCGTCAGCTACCGATGCCGTGAAGGAGCGCCACGGTATGTCTCCTGTCCGGCAGCCATGACCCGGTCGGTTAATCTGGTCTTATAGGAGCGACAATGGCCGAAAAGAACACGATTTGTCTGTGGTACGACGGCACTGCCTTAGATGCTGCTCGATATTATGCCGAGACCTTCCCGGACAGCACGGTCGGCGCAGTTCACCGCGCGCCGGCCGACTATCCCAATGGCAAGCAGGGCGATGTATTGACGGTGGAGTTCACGGTGATCGGCATCCCCTGCATCGGACTCAATGGCGGTCCGGAGTTCAAACACAACGAGGCGTTCTCGTTTCAGATTGCAACCGACGACCAGGCTGAAACCGACCGCTTCTGGAACGCGATCGTGCGCAATGGCGGCCAGGAAAGCCGCTGTGGCTGGTGTAAGGACAAGTGGGGCGTGTCTTGGCAGATCACCCCGCGCGCCCTTGTGGCGGCGCTCTCCGACCGCGATCCCGAGGCCGCCAAGCGCGCGTTCGAAGCGATGATGCCGATGAAGAAGATAGACATCGCCGCGATTGAGGCGGCGCGGCGCGGTCGCTG
>CAYRAC010000948.1:0-1739 GCA_964422045.1 uncultured Steroidobacteraceae bacterium | reverse complement strand
GCCCTCCGCTTGCGAAGTAGATATTGCCGGCGTTGTGGGCATGTATGCGCTGCAACTGGCCAGCGGCAGCCCGAGCGCGCTCGTCGATTGGAACAACAACTACGGCGACGATCCCGACAAATGCGTCTTCTTCCACTGTGGCAACTGGGCCAAGGATTTTCTGCCCGACATTCGCATCGCCACTGCGCCCATTCTCGGCACCACGCTCGGCGAAGAGAATACGTTTGGCGCGCTTGAGGGACGCACGCTCGCCGGTCCGGTGACCTTTGGCCGCGTCAGCACCGACGATCTTAGCGGCAAGATCACCGCTTACGTCGGCGAAGGCGAGTTTACCAACGATCCGCTGAAGACCTTCGGCACGCGGGCGGTGGTGAAAGTGGCCGGTCTGCCCGCGTTGATGCACGTCATCTGCCAGAACGGCTTTGAGCACCACGCGGCTATGAACCGCAGCCACACCGCGGCCGCCGTAGCCGAGGCGCTGGGCCGGTATCTCGGATGGCCGACCTATCACCACAATCGGCCGTCGGCACTGCCACCTTTGCCGTGAGGCTGGACAACATCGCGCCGCATGAGCGAATGTGGTGGGGATGAACCGCCGGGAGTTTTGCGTCTCTGCCACCGCCGTTGCTGCAGCCCGCGCATCCGCATTCGCGGCAATCGCCACGCCCGCGGGACACTTAATCACGCTCGCTGAAATCGAGCGGATCGACCGTGAGCGGATTTTGCGCGCCGCAAAAGACTACCTCGGCGAGCCGCCAATTACGGTAGCGGCTGCGTCTTCGCCGCGCAGCAAAGGCGGCAATCACGATTATTTCTCCGAAGGTGATTACTGGTGGCCCGACCCGAAGAATCCCGGCGGTCCCTACATCCGCCGCGACGGCTACTCGAATCCGCAGAACTTTAACGACCATCGCGAGGCACTGATCCGGCTCAGTCTCATCGTACCGGCACTAGCGGCGGCGTGGCTCATCACCCAGGAGAAGCGCTATGCCGAGCACGCGGCCGTGCATCTTCGCGCATGGTTCCTCGATTCCGCGACGCGCATGAATCCTTCGCTCGATTACGCGCAGGCCATCTGGGGCGTCTCGCCCGGTCGCGGCACGGGGATCATCGACACGTTGCACCTGGTTGAAGTTTCTCGCGCGGCGCGCCTTCTTGAGAGCGCAAAAGTGATGACAGGCGCCGAATTCGCCGGAGTGCGCCAGTGGTTCACGCAATACATGATGTGGATGATCACTTCAAAAAACGGTCAGGAAGAAGAAGCGGCGAGGAATAACCACGGAACGTGCTGGGTGGTGCAAGTGGCTGCATTCGCCGCCTTCACCGGCGATGAGCACGCCATGAATCTCTGCCGCGAGCGTTACCGCGATCATCTTTTGCCCGATCAGATGGCAGCCGACGGAAGTTTTCCGCTCGAGCTAGCGCGCACCAAACCTTACAGCTACTCGCTTTTCGATCTCGATATGCTAGCGATGGTGTGCTTGATCGCATCGGCGGGAGGAAATTCGACGGACAATTTGTGGCAGTTCGCGCTGCCCAACGGCGATCGCTATCAGAGCGCCGTCGAATTCATGTTTCCCTTCATCCGGGACAAGAGCAAGTGGCCATACCCGCACGACGTGGAGTACTTCGACGACCTCCCCAATCGCCAGCCCAGTTTGCTCTTCGCAGGGCTTGCCTATCGCGAGCCGAAGTACATCGCGCTCTGGCGAACGCTGCAGCCCGATCCCAAAACTGCC
>CAYRAC010000947.1:0-1743 GCA_964422045.1 uncultured Steroidobacteraceae bacterium | reverse complement strand
AGCCAAGCGCTCGGTGACGTTCTCTGTTTCGGACTTCAGGATCACTCCGTGCGCTTCCGCCGGATCAAGAGCGTCATTCGTCATCCTTTGGACGAAAAGCTATTCAAGGTTCGAACTTCTTATGGCCGCAGCGTGCGGGTCACCTCGAGCCACAGCATTTTCGTGCACGAAGACGGCGAGCTGAAGCTCAAGCGCGGCGCTGAACTGCGATTGGATGATCGCGTGGTGGCGCCGATGCGCGTCCGTTTCCCTGTCACCGCGCCGGAACGCATCGATCTGCTGCGCGCGTTGCATGCGGTGCCGGAGGCTGCCGGGCAGATCTGGGTCCGCGGTGCCGCCGTCGAAGAGTGGTTCAAGGCCGCGGTCCTCGACAAGAATGCGCGGACGCCCGAGCTAACCGAGGCACGGGTCGAAATCCAGCCGGTCCTACGCGCGATCGGGGTCGATGCACAGGAAGTATTGAGCAGGGCGTCAATCGCGCCGAGCCGTCTGGAACGCATCTGGAAAGAGCAGTACTCGGGTTCCGGGCGCAACGCGGTGCGTGATTACGTGCGACTGAGCGATTTGGATTCAGAGGATCTGGATTGGTTTGGGTCCCGGGAGGAGCTACGGTTGACGCCAGAACACTATGGACGTAACGGAATTCCACGATTCCTTGACGTGAACGAGGGTCTCATGGGACTGCTCGGCTTCTATCTTGCCGAGGGCTCCTGCTCGGAGCGCAACGGGATTCGACTTTCGATCGGCACGGGTAATCAACGATTTGCCGAAGAGATGACCAGGAACTTCGCAAGCGTGTTTGGGCTGCCTGCCCTGACCTATTCATCGCCGGACCGGTGCACGGAGCTCAAGCTCGTGAATCGCGCAGCCGCGCTCGCGTGGCAACATGTTTTTGGTTTCGCGAACGCCGACTCGACATCTAAGCGGATTCCGGACCTGGCATTCAATGTTTCCGAAGACCTGCGAGTGGCCTTTCTGCGCGGCTATCTGCTGGGCGACGGTACTGTCTGCAAGAACCGAATCGCGTTCAGCACCTCCTCGTACGACATCGCGAGCGGCATCGTGTATGCCTTGAGTTCATTCGGTGTCGTCCCGTCGATGTCTGAACGGGATCCCGATGGCGTAATTCGAGAAGTGAACGGTCAGCCGTGCGAGACCAAGCACCGTCATTGGATTGTCAGCGTCACTGCGAAGGAGGACTTGCGGGCACTGCGCGGCATTTGGCAGGACCATGCAGGCGCCGCGGAACTGCAGGACTTCCTGGCCTCCCCACGGCAGGGCGGCAAGCGGGATTTTCAGGTGATCGACGGTGATCTGATGGCGCTGCCGATTCTCGAGATCGAAGAAGTTCAGGCGAGCAACGGAAACGTCTATGATTTTTCCGTTGAGGGAGACGAAAATTTCATTGCCGGCATGGGCGGTTTGTGTTGCCACAACACGGACGCCGATGTTGACGGATCTCATATACGCACCCTGTTGCTGACTTTTTTCTACCGCCAGATGCCGATACTCATCGAGCGCGGGCACATCTATATTGCGCAGCCGCCGCTTTACAAGGTGAAGAAGGGCAAGCAAGAAACCTACGTCAAGGACGATGTCGAGCTCAACGCAGTGCTGCTCGGCACCGCGATCGACGGTGCATCGCTGCACGTGAATTTGGACGCGCCGCCGCTCTCGGGAATGGGTCTCGAGTCCTTGGCGCGAAAATACGTCGAGGTGCAGGGCATCGTGCGGCGCTGGGCG
>CAYRAC010000946.1:0-1744 GCA_964422045.1 uncultured Steroidobacteraceae bacterium | reverse complement strand
GACGCTTCCGCAGATGATGAAGCAAAAGGGTTACGCAACCGGCATGGTCGGCAAGTGGCATCTTGGCACGCCCACGGAATTCCTGCCGACGCATCGCGGGTTCGATGAATGGTTTGGATTGCCTTACTCGAACGACCAGTGGCCGCTGCATCCCGAGAAGCCGGGCAAGTTTCCCCCGCTGCCGTTGTATGAAGGCGACAAGGTGATCAATCCCGGGATCAACCATCGGGACATGGAGCAGCTGACCACGCAGTACACGGAGCGGGCGGTGAGCTTCATCGAGCGCAACAAGGAGAAGCCGTTTTTCCTCTACGTCGCGCATACCATGCCGCATGTGCCACTGGCCGTGAGCGACAAGTTTCGCGGCGCGACGAAGCGCGGGCTCTATGGCGATGCGGTCGAGGAAGTGGATTGGGGCATCGGCGAAATCCTCGCGACTTTGAAAAAGCTGGATCTCGAGAAGGACACACTCGTGATGTTCATGTCGGACAACGGCCCGTGGCTCATCTTTGGCAACCACGCCGGCTCGGCGTATCCACTGCGCGAGGGCAAGACGACCACGTGGGACGGCGGCACGCGCATCCCCTTCATCGCGCGCTGGCCGGGACATATCCCGGCGGGCAGCGTTTGCAAGGAAATGGCCATGTCGATCGACCTGCTGCCGACCATCGCGAAGCGGATCGACGCGCCGCTGCCGGAGCGCAAGATCGACGGCCTCGACATCTGGCCGCTCTTCGCCGGGGAGAAGAACGCGAAGAATCCACACGAGGTGTATTTCTTCTACGGCGTGCCGTTTGGCAGTTGGAGCGGGGCGGAACTGGAATCGGTGCGCACGCGCGAATGGAAGCTGATCGTGCCGCACGTCTATCGCACGCTCGGCAACCAGAAACCGGAGATGGATGGATGGCCGGCGGAATATCAAAAGGCACCCGTGCTCGAACCCGAACTTTACGACATGACGAAGGACATCGAGGAACACCATAATGTCGCCGCGCAACATGCGGACATCGTGCACCGGATGCTCGACATGGCGGAGCAATGTCGAGTGGATCTCGGCGACACGACGCTCAATCGCAAAGGTGCAAACGTGCGCGAGCCCGGCGGCGTGAAGGAGTGAGGCTGTGGCGTTTTTCCAAAGCCATGAACGGTCCCGGCCGGATCTGTGAGATTCCCGATGCGTAAACGAGCCCCAATCATTCACCGAACTACACATGAGAATGGAGCCGGCAATCGGGCTCGAACCGATGACCTGCTGATTACAAAACCCCCGCTTTTAAGGGAGTTTTTCATATCTACAGAGTAAATTACGTCCTTCGGTGTCCCTTTGCAACCCTCAATATCCCTCGAAAACCGGCGATAATGGCAGTATTTGGCAGTGACGTTGAGTTGACCAAACAGGCACGTAGGGCGGCCGGCTAGAAGTCGCGCCGTGGCAGAACAAGCGCACCGCCGCGCTGATGGACGAGACGCAAGACGGGTTCGCCGACACGGTTTGGTGCTTACTATCGCGGATCGGTTCCGACCAGCGCTCTCGAACTGATCGCTACCGCGATAGCCGCGCCGGATGAAGAAGCGTGCGCGCGAGGACAAAACGTCGCCAAGCAGTTGTGGCCCGTACGCGCGCTTTACCGCTGCGCTCTGGCTGCTAAACTCGCGCTCATGTCAACAGCCCACGGTGAAAGGCCATGCGCAATCGATGATTCGAAACCCGGAGTCGAGATTCTCAGGGATCTTTGGCGCAGCG
>CAYRAC010000945.1:0-1749 GCA_964422045.1 uncultured Steroidobacteraceae bacterium | reverse complement strand
CTTGGATACCACGGACTATCGACTCTGCCCACGAGCCAGCGCCAGTCCGCAGCGAAGGGCAGGATGACCCATGTATTCCGGCCGAGACCGGCGCTTAGATGAGCGATGCTGGTGCAAACGCTGATCACGAGATCTACGCATTCGCACAATGCCGCCGTCTCGGTGAAATCAGGGTCGAATGTCGAAATCCAGCGGTTCGCCTCCAGGACTTCCCGGTCGGCCGGGCGGATTTCCCTCTGCAGACAAATGTATTGAAAATCTCGTGGCAGATGCTCGATCCAGTCCAACAGGCGAACGCTGCGATTGTGATCACGACCATTTTTTGGATTGCCACTCCAGACCAGCCCGATTCGCGGACCGTTCCGCGGTCCCAATCGGCTCTCCCACTCGGGGATCTTGGACGCTTGGCTGTGCAGGTATCTTCTCGGAGCGGGTATTGTGTCGAGGGTGGTTTTCAGTGCCAGCGGTAAACTGAGCAACGGGCAATGATAATCAAACGGGGGTAGCAAACCGCCTTCCGGGACTACCAGCGATACTCCATCGAGGTCCTTCAACAAACTCACCAACGGAGCCTGCACCTCGAGAATCACCGTTGCGCCGCGCTCGGCGACCGTCTTCGCGAAGCGGCAAAACTGCAATGTATCGCCTAGCCCTTGCTCGCAATATAGCAGCAGCGTTTTTCCGGATATTTCCTCCTCGCCCAGCCAAAGAGGCTGCTTGAACGAGCGCCTTTCTGCCCGCAATCGTTCGGCATTTTCCACCGCCACTCGTGCAGACGCCAGCCTTCTTCATAGTCGCCGTGCAACAACAACGCCAGCGACCTATTGAGATTCGCTTCCGCGAAGTCGGGCCGAATCGTCGTCGCCCGCTCGTAGTCGACGAGCGCCTCGTTCACACGTCCAACTTCCAACAGCACCCCGGCACGGTCGCAATAGGCCTCCGCATAATCAGGTCTCAGGGCGATCGCTCGATCGTAACTGGCGAGCGCCGCCTCGAACTGCATATTCGCCTGAAGGAGAGTACCGCGGTTGAAATGGGCTTCCGGGTAGTTGCAGCGGATCGAGATGGCGCGGTCGCAACTGGCCAACGCTTCGTCCCGACGCCCAAGCTCCTGTAACAGCACGCCCCGATTGCTATGGGCCTCGGCATAGTCAGGCTTGGCGGCAATGGCACGGTCATAGCTGGCCAGAGCCGCCTCGCGCTCGCCGAGTTGCTTCAGCACGCCGGCGCGATTGAAGTGCGCCTCATGAAATTCAGGGTAGATCGACACCGCCCGCTCGTAACTTGACAGCGCGTCTCGATATCGCCCGCATCGTTCCAGGAGGACTGCGCAGTTGTAATGGCCTGCGGCATGGTCGGGCTGCAACTTGACCGCCTGCTCATAACTGCTGAGCGCCTCGGTCAGACGCCGCATTTGCCGAAGCACATTACCGCGATGGAACCAAACTTGAAACAGTTGCGGATTCAGTGCGAGCGCCTGAGCGTGGCTGGCCAGTGCCGCCTCCCAACGTGACATCCCCTGCAACAACAACGCCCGATTGGAATGAACCAAGACATCCGTGGGGTCCAACACGATCGACCGGTCGTAGCTCGCGAGAGCAGCTTCGTGTAACGCGAGACTCTGTTGCACGACGCCCCGATTGCACCAAGCGTAGGCAAAGTCGGGTTTGAGCCTAATCGCCTCGTCATAGCTGCTGAGCGCGGCCGCAAGCTGCCCGAGATCCTTCAGTGCATTGCCACGTTTGTAAT
>CAYRAC010000944.1:0-1751 GCA_964422045.1 uncultured Steroidobacteraceae bacterium | reverse complement strand
AGGACTTCAACATCGACGGGAAGAGTGAGCGAGTCTTCGACTACGAAGTTGGCGTCGCCCGGCGGGATGTTGAGCTGATCGTCACGTTCAAGGGCTATGAGCATGGGCTGCTTGGCGGGTGGGTCGGGGCTGAAGTAGAGGGCGACCTGTGCGTCGAGGGTTTCAGGCTTGCCGGAGGGCTTGAGGTGGATGTTGAGGATGAGGTCGTTGCCGGGGTCGATGCGCCAGGGCATTCCCTCGGGCTCAATCAGGGCCGGCGTGTCCGGTTTCCAGAAAAGAAAATGGCTATCGGGATCGAAACGATTGCCGGCATCGACGTATAGTTCCATGCCAGGGACACCGGCCTGCCAGTCGGTTGGATGCTGGCGGCGAAGGCCGGCGGTGCGATCGATGAGCACGTTGGCGTGGTGCACAACACTTGCCGGAGATGGCTTGATTTCCATGGCGCGGACGTAGTGCGTCTCCTTGAGCGGATACGGCATGATGAGGTTGCGGAAAACGTCGGTGCCGGAGGGCTGAAGCGTGAAGGACTGCGGAACCTTGAGGATGAGGTCGGGCTTGCCCATCGCCCATGTGCTCTCGTAACCGGGCTGAGGGGGCGTGGTTTTGAGGTCGCCCTGCGCCATGCCGCCGGTGATCCAGCGCTTGAGCAGGGCCTGGTCCTGGTCGGAAAGACGGCGCACATCGGCAAAGTCGCCGTAGCCGGGTTCAGGGAGCCATGGCGGCATGAAGCGCGACTGCGTGACATTGAGAATCTGGGTCGCCCAGCGCTTGGCGTCGGCGTATGACAGCAGGCTGAAGGGGCCCGCGCCGCCAGGATGATGGCAGGTGGTGCAGTTTTTGTAAAGCACCGGGGCTACGTCGTGAGACCAGGTTTCTGGGGCGGCTGGCGGTTGGTTGGATTGAGCGTTTGATCGTGCCGCATGAATTTCGGAAAGAGGCCTGCATAGCAGGATGCCAATCGCCGCGGCGACGGGAAGAAGTGCCACTGTGCGGAGGATTTTCATTTCTGCAAAAACACAATCGAGCATCCTACCGTCGGACCTGTGGGCGGAGGGACAGGCTTTCGGTCTAACGCTGCTGTTATTGCCAGTTCCAGATCGTGATGGCTTGCTTGCGGGTGCTCCTGGCCTAGAGAGATGTAACGATCGTCGATGCGGCCGTGGTAGACCTCCTGCATCGCGGCAGTAAACACTGCAACCTCGGGCGTGACAGTCACGTGGGCGCGGTTCACCAGAGATTGAAATGAATCGATCAATGCGTCCTCATGGATTTGAAAATTCCGGTTGTGTTCCACGATGACCTTTGCGTCATCGCCAGGGTTGGGATACACCCACCAGATCCGCACTCCCTGCGGCCCAAACTCCTTGTTCAATCGCGCAATTTCGGGAACATACCGATTGGAGATTGGGCAGTCACTCGCCGCAAAGACGAGTACAACCACGCGAACCCCGGGACCACCCAGACTCGAAATTGGTTTGCCGTTGAGATCGACGCCGAATTGCTCGGTGGCCGGAGAACACGAAGGGCTAAGTGCCAAGAAAAGCATCGTCGCAACAAGGCAACGTGGAACCAGTCGAAAGTGGGAATTGCCGCCGCTCGGCACACCAGGATTTTACCAAATCGAAGTCCATAGCCGGTTCGAAGCCTCCGCCCACCCTGAACCGCTCTAGGCTTGCCGGTCTATCGCCATCGGCGTTACTCTTGCGTAATGCGACCCCTTCGGTATTCCATCAACGTCACATTGGACG
>CAYRAC010000943.1:0-1753 GCA_964422045.1 uncultured Steroidobacteraceae bacterium | reverse complement strand
ATACCAGTCAACCGGAGGCGAAACGTCCGATCGACAAGGAGTCGCAGCGCGAAGACTTGCGCCGCCAGATTTCTCCTTGCGAGGTGGTCATCGTGTTGCCGGCGGTCTACCACATTGCGCCGGAGCTGGTTCTCTTTCAGATGAACTTCGCCAAGTCGGCCGATCGCCCGATCGTTGCCATGGAGAACTTCGCTTCAATGGATCCCTTGCCAAAAGCCATCAAGGATCTTGCCGACGAAGTGAGCGCCTGGAACGAACGCCACGTGATCGATGCGTTGAAGCGCCAAGCCCGTCATGAAGAGACGACGCGTTGGGACACGATCGAGTTCAAACTCGACTAGCTAATTGTTGACGATCAGCGTGGGTACCGGGTAGTCACTGCCGGAGCGATCCGCGCCGTGCAGCTGCACCACGCTGCTCGCACGGCTTGCGGCGAGATTGAGCCGGCATATGAGACCGAAGATCTCGACAATCAATGTCGCGCATTCGTCGGCTTCCTGATTCGACATCTTGCGCACGGATGCGGCTACGGCATCTTCGCCGCGCAGCGGCTTCACCCCGCGAAGGCAGCGCATCATTTGCGCGAATGATTCACGAACCTCACCCGGGAGCTGGTCTTCCGGGAGCAGCGCAAGGTGGCGACGGTACGCGCTGATCAAGCGCTGCTTGATCGGGGTCGAGCGCACAAGCTCGAGCGTTGCGAAATGCAAACATTCCCAGGCACTGATCATTGACGCCTCATTACGTTGCAAAGATCGAAACACTTAAAGTGGTTTCGAGGATGGATCCCCCGCCCGGGTCTTGTTAAATCAAGACTCTGCAACCGGAATATACAAGACAATCGCAGAAACGCAACGCGGATTTTGTCAACTATTAGAGGCAGTCGACGGAGTGACGTGAGCGTCGGTCTTTAATATGGTTTTTTGCTGTTTTCTAGAAAATAAGTTATGTAAGAATTATAAGTACTTGAATACTAGATCAATGCGCTCCAGCAGTGGCATCAGGCGTCAAATTTGACCTGATCGGCTGCGCCCACTGGATCACACTTCGCCATTCACGTGGACGATGGTGAAATGCGCCCCGCTGTTTCCGCCGCCGCCGACGAGTGCTCTGCGCCGATCAGCATGTAGACTCCGGGAACCACGAACAGCGTGAACAGGGTGCCGATCGCAAGTCCGGTCGAGATGACGAGCCCGATCGCGAAGCGCGACGCCGCCCCGGCGCCGCCGGCAAACACCAGCGGCAACACCCCGAGTACCATCGCGGCGGTCGTCATCAGGATCGGCCGCAAGCGTACGCCGGCCGCGGCGACGATGGCGGCCGCTTTGCTCTTGCCGCTGTACTGCTCTTCGTTGGCAACCTCCACGATGAGAATACCGTGCTTGCTGATCAAACCAATCAGTGTCACCAATCCCACCTGAGTGTAGATGTTCAGGGTTGCGCCATTGACGCCGATCGCAATGAAGATCATGGCACCGGCGATCGACAGCGGCACTGAAATCAGAATGACCAGCGGATCGCGAAAACTCTCGAACAATGCCGCGAGGGCCAGGAAGACGATGATGATCGCGAACCCGAAAGTCGCCATGACGCCGCCGGACTCCTGTATGAATTGGCGCGCCTGGCCGCCGTAGTCGACCGAGTAGCCCTGGGGCAGCGTGTTCTTGGCGAGGTCCTGCAAGTACTGCAAGGCCGCGGCCTGCGACACTCCGGGGGAGGTGACTCCCGAAAGCGTTGCCGCATTCAACTGCTG
>CAYRAC010000942.1:0-1756 GCA_964422045.1 uncultured Steroidobacteraceae bacterium | reverse complement strand
CAGCTACGGGTAACTTACGACGCGGCCTTCATGCGCAGGAAATCATGATTCCCACCGGGCAAGAATTTCCACCGAGAAAGGAAATATCTGGCGCTTCCTCGACGCCTCCTGGCTCTTCTTTGTCTAACAATTTAATGCAGCGCAAGTCTGTGGACCGGGTGCTGGGTGAGGAAGCTGCCCGCCCCGCCGACTGGGGCGATCTGGAAGGCGTAATCGTCGACGTCGAAATCACCGACTGGCCTACTCCTACTCAGAGCCCTCGAGGCCGTGTCGTGGAAATCCTCGGACGCGAAGACGATTTCGGCGTCGATGTCGAGATCACGATTCGCAAATTTCATTTGCCGCATCATTTTCCGGCTGAGACTCTGCGTGAGGCTCAAGATGCGACGACAGTTATCTCGACCAATGACATTCGAAGGCGGCGTGACTTTCGCGCCCTGCCCATCGTTACCATCGACGGCGAAACGGCGCGCGACTTCGACGACGCCGTGATCGTGCGCATGCTGGCCAACGGCAATTTCGAGTTGCAAGTGCACATCGCCGACGTTGCCCATTATGTCACCGAGGGCTCGGCGCTCGATCAGGAAGCGCGCCTGCGCGGAACCAGCGTTTACTTTCCCGATCGCGCCGTGCCCATGTTGCCGCTTGAGCTTTCCACCGACATTTGCAGCCTGCGGCCGCAAGTCGAACGCCTTGTGCTGTCGTGCCTTATGGAGATCGATCATCGTGGCGAAATCGCAGGTTACGAATTGTGCGAGGGTGTGATTCGGTCCGCCGAGCGCATGACGTATACGGCCGTCAATGCCGTGATCGAAGGCGATGCTGCCATGCGTGAGCGGTATGCACCATTGGTGCCGACGTTCGAGTTGATGAAGGATCTGGCGCTGATCCTGAATGAGAAGCGCCGGCGTCGCGGCTCCATCGACTTCGATTTGCCTGAGCCAGTAATTGAGTTCGATGAATTTGGATTGATGAAGAGCATTACTCGCTCCGAGCGCAACATCGCGCACCGGCTGATCGAAGAGTTCATGCTCTCGGCCAACGAGTGCGTGGCGCAGTATCTGGAATCGAAGCGCGTGGCCTCGCTCTACCGCATTCACGAGAAGCCCGACGCCAAGCGGGTTTACGACTTTGAAACGATTGCTGCGACGTTTGGCTATTCGCTGGGGGTGGGATCTTTGCCCATCCATCGCGTGCAGTTAAAAACTGACCGGCGAGCGTCGCGTGGCACGGGGAAGCATGTTAGAGAAATAGAAATCCCCAAAGAAGTTCACATCACGCCGCGGATGTATCAGAAATTGACGGATAAAATCGCGGGCAAGCCGGAAGAGCGCATTCTGAGTTACCTGATGTTGCGCTCGCTCAAGCAGGCGCGATACTCGGAGGAGAATCACGGCCACTTCGCGCTGGCGGCGGCACACTACACGCACTTCACTTCGCCCATTCGACGGTATCCCGATTTGATCGTGCATCGCGTGTTGAAAGAGGTGTTGCGTGAGTCGGCGGAGCGGCAGGAAGGCGAAATTCCCGTAGGAGTATTTCCTGCGGCTGTTCGCAGCGGTTCATTGAAATCGGCTGCAACCGCGGATGGACCATTTCCCTGGTCGAAGCGACGCGATCACACTGACCAAGCTGACACCGCGTTTCGCGTTGCCCGTGATCCCAGCCAATCGCGGCGAGGTACTGCTCATCCAGGACGCATCCTGGCGCATCGTTGGCGCGGCTGACCTACCGCCGGGTAACAGCGGCTGACGGC
>CAYRAC010000941.1:0-1758 GCA_964422045.1 uncultured Steroidobacteraceae bacterium | reverse complement strand
CGCCGCCGCGGCCACGCGCACCGCGCCGAGATTATTTCGCTCGAGCGAATTCGCGCGGTCGCAGACCTTGCCGAAGATTTCGGCATCGCAGCGCGCAGCGAATTGTACTGCTCCATCATCGTACACTTCGAAAACGATCGGCCGATCCAGCTGGAGGAACGCTATGTTCTGCCGAAGCTTGCGCCCGACTATTTGAAGGTGGATTTCAATCAAACCACTCCGTACGACTACTTGGTGAAAGTCGCGCCGCTGCAGGAAGCCGAGCATTTGTTGCGCGCGGTGATGCCGGATGAGCGCACGCGCAAGCTCCTGGCCATGAAGCGCGATGAACCCTGTCTGTTGATGATTCGACGCACCTGGACCGCCGGGCAAATCGCCTCGGTGGCCCGCCTTCACTACCCCGGTTCCCGCTATGAATTGTCGGGACGTTTCCGCCCCTGAGGATGTAACCATGCTTGCCCCCGTAAAACCCCGAGTCATCCGTTCCGCCCGCGGCAAGGCGCTCACGGCGCGTACCTGGATGACGGAAGCGCCGCTGCGCATGCTGATGAACAACTTGGATCCGGAAGTTGCTGAAAATCCCGCGGAACTGGTGGTGTACGGCGGCATCGGCCGCGCCGCGCGCGATTGGAATTGTTTCGACCGCATCGTCGAGACGCTGAAGACGCTGACCGAAGAAGAGACTCTGCTGGTGCAATCGGGCAAGCCGGTGGGCGTATTCCCGACGCATGCGGACGCGCCGCGGGTACTGATCGCCAATTCGAATTTGGTGCCGCATTGGGCGACCTGGGAACATTTTCATGAACTCGATCGCAAGGGTCTTGCCATGTACGGCCAGATGACCGCGGGTTCCTGGGTGTACATCGGCAGCCAAGGGATCGTGCAAGGCACCTACGAAACCTTTGCCGAAATGGGCCGGCGGGACTTCAACGATCAGCTCAACGGCAAATGGATACTGACGGCGGGACTCGGTGGCATGGGCGGCGCGCAGCCGCTGGCGGCGACCATGGCCGGGTTCAGCATGTTGGCGGTCGAGTGCCGGCAGAGCCGCATCGCGAAGCGCCTGGAAACCGGGTATGTGGACGCGCAAGCCGATTCGCTCGATGCGGCGCTCGCGCTGATCGATGCGGCGAAGAAGAAATCCAAACCTATCTCGGTCGCGCTCCTCGGCAATATCGTCGATGTCCTGCACACCCTGCTGGAACGTGGGATCCGCCCGGATGCCGTGACCGATCAGACCTCGGCGCACGATCCGGTCAACGGCTACCTGCCGCAGGGCTGGACCGTCGAGCAGTGGGACGAACGGCGTGCGAGCGATCCCGCCGGCACTACTCTCGCTGCAAATCGCTCGATGGCCAAGCACGTCGAATACCTGCTGCGCTTCAAGCGCATGGGGCTGCCGGTCTTCGACTACGGCAACAACATCCGCCAAGTTGCCCTCAATGAAGGCGTTGCTCACGCCTTTGATGTGCCCGGTTTCGTGCCCGAGTACATCCGGCCGCTGTTTTGCCGCGGCGTGGGACCCTTCCGCTGGGTCGCGCTTTCGGGCGACCCCGAAGATATCTACAAGACCGACGCCAAGGTCAAAGAGCTGATCCCCGATGATCCGCATTTGCATCATTGGCTCGACATGGCACGCTCGCAAATTCATTTCCAAGGATTGCCGGCGCGCATTTGCTGGGTGGGTTTGGGGCAACGCCATCGTCTCGGGCTGGCGTTCAACGAGATGGTGAAGAGCGGCGAACTGTCCGCGCCCAT
>CAYRAC010000940.1:0-1760 GCA_964422045.1 uncultured Steroidobacteraceae bacterium | reverse complement strand
GGTGAAGAACCAATGGGTCTTCTGCCAGTCGGTGCCGAGTAATTTTGCGAACGGATCGCCGGACCGCAGGCGCACGCGAATGCCATAGGGGCGCGGCAACACAGGTAAGTTGCGCATCAGATTCTGAGCATTTGCGATTCCCATGATGCCCGGAAGATAGCCGAATCGTGGCTCGCCTGCCAGCTGATTAGGGCGCGAGTCGCGTGCTAGACTCCGCCGCCTTCACACGAGGTAACCGATGGCATCGTCTTACACGGCCTCCGACATCGAGGTATTGAGCGGCCTGGACCCGGTCCGCCGGCGCCCGGGCATGTATACCGATACCACGCGGCCGAACCATCTCGCGCACGAAGTCATCGACAACAGCGTGGACGAGGCGCTGGCCGGCCATTGCGACAACATCAATGTCACCGTGTTCAAGGACGGTTCCCTGCAGGTCGAGGATGACGGGCGCGGCATGCCGGTCGACATTCACCCCAAAGAAAAGATCAGCGGCGTGGAGTTGATCCTCACGCGGCTGCACGCCGGCGGTAAATTCAACGACAAGACCTATCAGCATTCCGGCGGTCTGCACGGCGTCGGCGTGTCGGTGGTCAACGCGCTGTCGAAGCACCTGGAGTGCTGGGTGCGGCGCGGCGGCAAGGAATACAACGTAAGCTTCGCGGGCGGCCGCCTCAAGTCCAAGCTCGAGGTGGTCGGCGATGTGGCAAAGTCGAAGACCGGCACCACGCTGCGCTTCTGGCCCGACCCGCAGTATTTCGATACCGACAAGTTCGCGATCCCGAAACTCAAGCAAGTTCTGCGGGCGAAAGCGGTGCTGTGCCCGAAGCTGCGCGTCACGCTCAGCAACGAATTCACCGGCGAGCGCGACGAATGGCTGTATAGCGGAGGACTGCATCAGTATCTGGCCGAGGAGTTGGGCAAGGGCGAGTGGTTGCCGGCTGAGACTTTCTACGGCAGGCGCGACATCGACGGCGGTTCCCTCGATTGGGCGTTCGCCTGGGTGCTCGAGTCCGAGCACAGCATCAGCGAAAGCTACGTCAATTTGATTCCGACGGTCGAAGGCGGCACGCACGTCAACGGCCTGCGGGCCGGAGCAGCCGATGCGGTGCGCGAATTCTGCGAGTTTCGAAATCTCGTGCCGCGCGGTCTTAAACTCACGCCCGAGGATGTCTGGGATGGCGTGAGCTTCGTGCTGTCGATGAAGATGCGCGAACCGCAGTTCGCCGGCCAGACCAAGGAGAAGCTTTCATCGCGCGAGTCGGCTGGAATCGTCCAAGGCGTCATCAAGGACGCCTTTGCACTGTGGCTGAATCAGCATCCCGATCAGGGCGAGAAAATCGCCATGCTGGCGATCGCCAACGCCCAGCAGCGCTTCAAGGACAGTCAGAAAATCGCGCGCAAGCGCATCGTCGCCGGCCCCGCGCTGCCGGGCAAACTCGCCGACTGCGTAAGCCAGGACCCGGCACGCGGCGAGCTGTTCTTGGTGGAGGGAGATTCGGCCGGCGGCTCCGCCAAGCAGGCCCGCGACCGCGTCACCCAGGCCATCATGCCGCTGCGCGGCAAGATCTTGAACACCTGGGAGTCGGATGCGGCGGAGGTGCTGCAGTCCCAGGAGGTGCACAACATCAGCATCGCCATCGGCGTCGATCCCGCGACCACGGATCTGTCGGGCCTGCGCTATCACAAGATCTGCATCCTGGCGGACGCCGACAGCGACGGGCAGCACATCGCGACGCTGCTGTGCGCGCTGTTTCTGC
>CAYRAC010000939.1:0-1764 GCA_964422045.1 uncultured Steroidobacteraceae bacterium | reverse complement strand
TTGCGATGGAGCTGGTGCCGCGCATTTCGCGTGCGCAATCGATGGACGCGCTGTCATCGCAGGCCTCCGTATCGGGTTACAAGGCCGTGCTGATCGCCGCCAACACGCTCGAAAGATTTCTGCCGATGCTGACCACCGCCGCGGGTACGATCCGCCCGGCAGCGGTGCTCGTCATCGGTGCCGGCGTCGCCGGCCTGCAGGCGATTGCCACCGCAAAACGCCTGGGGGCGGTAGTCGAGGCTTATGACGTGCGCGGCGCCACCAAAGACCAGGTGAAATCACTCGGTGCAAAGTTCCTCGAGACCGGAGTTTCCGCGGAAGGGGCCGGCGGATATGCGCGCGAACTCACCGCCGAGGAGAAGGCGAAACAGCAGGCAGTGCTGGACGCACGCATTGCGGCCAGCGATGCGGTGATCAGCACGGCCTCGGTGCCGGGCCGGGCGGCGCCGCGCATCATCAGTCAGGCGGCGGTCGAACGCATGAAGGCGGGGTCCGTGATCGTCGACATCGCCGCCGAACAAGGCGGCAACTGCGAATTGACGCGGCCCGGCGAGACCGTCGTCCATGGTGGCGTCAAGATCGTCGGGCCCTTGAACCTGCCGGCCTCGCTGCCTTACCACGCCAGCGAAATGTATTCGCGCAATCTATTTAACCTATTGAAGCCCGCGTTGGTGAAGGGCGAACTCGCCATCGACTGGCAAGACGAAGTATTCGCGGGTGCCGTGCTCACGCATGGCGGCCAGATCAAGAACGAGGCGACACGCAAAGCGGTCGAGGGACAGTAATATGATCGATGGCGTCATTGCGCTCTATATCTTCATGCTGGCCGCGTTCACGGGCTACGAAGTCATTTCCCGCGTGCCGGTCATCCTGCACACGCCGCTCATGTCGGGTTCGAACTTCGTGCACGGCATCGTGCTGGTCGGCGCCATGGTGGCGCTGGCTGCGGCGGATACCACGCCGTTGCGCGTCATCGGCGTCATCGGCGTGTTTCTGGCCGCGGGTAATGCCGTCGGCGGCTACGTGGTGACCGAGCGCATGTTGAAGATGTTCGTCACCGCCGGCCGCAAGAAGGGGCCCTGAAGATCATGCCCGCAGCGTCGACGATTCAAAATGTAACGCAGCTGTCATATCTCGTTGCGGCTGCGCTGTTCATCCTCGGCTTGAAGCGCATGAGTTCGCCGGTAACCGCGGTCAGCGGGGTTCGCTGGGCCGGCGCCGGCATGGTACTCGCCACGCTCGTGACGTTGGCGTTCATGGGCGCGTCGACCTTCAACATGATGCTGGTGATCGGCGCCATCGCGGTGGGCGGTGTTTTGGCGTGGGTCAGCGGCAAGCGCGTCGCCATGACCAACATGCCGCAAATGATCGCCCTCTACAACGGCATGGGCGGCGGTGCCGCGGCCGCGATCGCGGCGGTGGAACTGTTTCGCGGCACCGAGCAGAGCATCACTCATCTCACCATCGCGACGGTCGGCGGCTTCATCGGCTCGGTGTCCTTCAGCGGCAGCGTGATCGCCTATGCGAAACTGCAGGGCTTGATCACCAAGTCGGTGCGCTTCGGCGGCCAGAAATTCATGAATTTGGCGATCTTGCTGGTCACGGTCGCTTTGGGCTTCATCGTGGTGTCGGGCATGGCGCCGGGTTTGGGCCTCGGTGCCACCGCCGCGGTCGCGTTGTTCTTCGCCTTGGCGCTGCTCCTCGGCGTCGCCATGACGCTGCCGATCGGCGGCGCCGACATGCCGGTGGTGATCTCGCTGTACA
>CAYRAC010000938.1:0-1766 GCA_964422045.1 uncultured Steroidobacteraceae bacterium | reverse complement strand
GCACATGGCAACCTGATGCCCGTCCTTCTGGCATTGTCGAATGAACTCACACTTCCTCTCCGGCGTCGCTTCGGCCAGAACCTCGTCCACTCCGATCTCGGCAGCTATCGTCGCTGCGGTCAGTGGGTTGTCTCCGGTGACCATGATGGTTCTGATACCCATCCGGCGCAGCGCCTCACAGTGCTCGCGAATGCCCTGTTTGACGACATCGTGCAATTCGATGACGCCAAGCACTCGGCAACCGTCGGCGACCACCAGCGGCGTGGCGCCCGAGCGCGCTACCCGGTCGACGATCTCGCTGACCGCTGCAGGCCAGCTGCCCCCTGCCTCCCGCACGAAGCGGCGAACTGCATCTGCAGCGCCTTTGCGCAACTTGCGCTCTCCTATGTCGGCACCACTGATGCGCGTCTGGGCGGAGAACTCATGGAACGTCGCCGCCGTTCCGGTCTGGGGCTCATCAACCCGCGCCTGCGCCACGAGCGCGACGATCGAATGGCCCTCGGGAGTCTGATCGGCCACGGAGGCGAGTCGAGTACCAGCACGTCGATAGTGGCTGCGGCTTCCAGCGCGCCGCCGGCGCTCGCGATGACGTTGGCGCGCATCAACCGAGCCACGCTGACCATGCCGATCGCAAACACGCATGCGCGGGTAGCGAGGGGAATAATGCACACGAACAACGCGATCAGCGCCGAGAGCGCCACAACGCCGGCCGACGCCGCACCCATCGAGCGCGCGACCTGCAGCTGCCGAGCAGAAACGCGACGCCCATCGATCGCAGCGCCGCCGCGCGAAGGCCGGCAGGGCGATTCTCGAGGGGCGCAGCTTCGTTCACGGGCCAGCAGGATACTACGCCGTTAATTTTCGCTGATTGTTGCCTTTTGACGATCTCCTAAGCGGTTGATTCAACTATTGAATTGGACTTTGGTCAGATCGAACTGAACCGCCCCACGGTCGCAGAGCCCGCGCGCGCGGTCGCTGACTCGACGGCCTTCTGCACCGTCTGGAAAATGGGGCTGCCCTTGCCAATCGCTGGGAAAAGCAATTCCGCCGTACGGTACGCCTCTTCGAGGTGCGGGTACCCGGAGAGGATGAACGTCTCCACTCCGGCATTCTGGTACTCCGACAATGCGCGAGCGATGTTATCGGGGCTGCCGACGAAGGCCGTACCGGCGCCGCCGCGCACGAGACCGACGCCGGCCCAAAGATTCCTGCCGATCCGCAAGCCGTCCCTGTTGCCATGATGCAGTTGCGCCATGCGCTGCTGGCCGATGGACCCGGACACGGCAAATCCGGCCTGGGCCTTGGCAATTTGTTCATCAGTGAGGTGCGCGATCAGGCGGTCCGCCTCGCGCCAGGCCTCGTCTTCCGTTTCACGCACGATAATGTGGGCGCGCAACCCAAACCGCACGTGCCGACCGCGCGTCTCCGCCTGCCGGCGAACACTCGCAAATTTCTCCGCAACGTCTTCGGGACGCTCGCCCCAGGACAGGTAGACATCCACATGCTCGGCGGCAATGCTGAGTGCCTCGTCGCTCGAGCCGCCAAAGTAGATCGGCGGATAGGGTCGTTGCACGCTCGGCAACAGCGCCTTGCCGTTCTCGACGTGAATATGCTTGCCCCTGAAATTAACCGCAGCGTCGCCGAACGCTCCCCGGAAAACGGCAAGCCATTCGCGGGTGAGTTCGTAGCGTTCCTCGTGCGACAGAGGCAAGCCCTCGAAGTCAAACTTGCCGGAACCGCTGACGACGTTCAGGTTTGCACGACCG
>CAYRAC010000937.1:0-1795 GCA_964422045.1 uncultured Steroidobacteraceae bacterium | reverse complement strand
GCGATGAAGGCCTGAAGCACTCCCACATCATGGAATATGCGAGCGGCCTGTTTGACGATGTTGGCCCGCGCCTGACCGGCTCGCCGGAGTTTGGCAGGGCCGAGCAATGGTCCGCGGACCAGTTGCACCGTATGGGTGCCTCGAACGTGCATACAGAGTCGTGGGGCGAGTTCGGCATGGGATGGCAGCAGATCGGTACCAGCTTGCAGTTGATCGATCCCGGCGCCGCCACGTTTCTGGCGCAAGCCACGCCATGGTCGCCAGCCACACCGGGCGAGATTACCGCCGATGTCGTCGCGGTCCCGATGCTGAACGAAGAAAGAGATTTCGAGAAGTGGAAAGGCAAACTTGCCGGAAAAGTCATCCTTTATGGCGACGCGCCAAAAATCAACCCCGACGGTCCTAAGCCGCCCGAGCACTACGACGCCGCCAAACTCGAGCACTTCCGATTATTTGCCCTCGATGGTAATCAATCCGATAGCCATGTGCTCCCCAAAGATCCTGAGATCTGGGAAAAGCGCTTCAAGGAAGACGCATTTTTAGAAAAAGCCGCGCGCTTCTTCGCCGACGAGCATGCCGTCGCCGTTTTGCGGCCGGGTGGATCGGGGGGCGTTCTCCTCGATGACACCACCATATCGATGGGATGGTGGGTGTACCGTGTCGATCATAAACAGCCAATTCCATCCGCGTCGGTTGCCAACGAGAATTTCGGACGGATGCACCGCCTGGTCACGCACAATGTTCCCGTCTCTGTGCGCATTAATATTTCCACCAGGTTCACGGGCAACGATCATGTGACCGGAGAAGATGTCATCGCGGAGATTCCGGGCACAGATGCGGCGTTGAAGGACCAGATCGTGATGGTCGGAGGTCACCTCGATAGCTGGATCGCCGGAACTGGAGCGACCGATGATGGCGCGGGATCGATCATCGCGCTCGAAGCGATGCGCATCCTTGCCGCTTCCGGTGTGAAGCCGCGGCGGACCATCCGGATTGGCCTGTGGGGCGGAGAAGAACAGGGAATTTTCGGGTCCAAGGGCTATGTGGCCAACCACTACGGCACGGTCACTTACTCTACCAAGCCAGCGGAACAGGTCGTGCCCGAGTTTCTACGCGTGCGGGCTGGCGTCACCACCAAGCCCGATCAAGCCAAGTTCGACGCGTATTTCAATACTGACAACGGCGGCGGACGGCTGCTGGGAATCTTCGCGGAAGGCAATTCGCCGGTGGCCGACGTCTTTCAACAGTGGATACCGGTGGTGAGCGACCTCGGATTCACCACGGTCACGCTGTGGAATACGGGCTCAACCGATCACGTTTCATTCGATCAGGTTGGGCTGCCAGGATTTCAATTCATCCAGGACCCGCGGGACTACATGGTTCGCAGTGCACATACCAACCAGGATACTTATGAACGCCTTTCAGAGCCGGATTTGAAACAGGCCGCGACCGTCATGGCGATCTTTCTGTACAACACCGCGCAACGGGACGAGATGTTGCCCAGAAAGCCGCTGCCGAATCCGGCGGAGGACGAGCAGCGGTCCAAGCCGCTGGAAGGGATTTATCCGGGAGCAGTGAAACCGTAGCAGGAGCCTGTCGGAGAGACAGCCTGGTTGATTAGACTCCGCCACATCTCCACGAAGCCGTCGCTTAGTGCTTATGGGAATCGCCAGAGGTGCTATCCCCCGGCTTTTCCGCCGCTACGACAAGCAATCCTTCCGGCCCGGAGGACGTCAGATGAGGCACCATTGTGGGCGATACCGATTCATATCCCACATCTTTCGCGGTCTTATTA
>CAYRAC010000936.1:0-1795 GCA_964422045.1 uncultured Steroidobacteraceae bacterium | reverse complement strand
CACCCGTGATCGATCTGTATTACTGGCCCACGCCGAACGGCCACAAGATCACCCTTTTCCTGGAAGAGACCGGGATGCCCTATACCATCATCCCGGTGAATATCGG
The DNA here is from genome assembly GCA_964422045.1 of uncultured Steroidobacteraceae bacterium. Classification (GTDB taxonomy): domain Bacteria; phylum Pseudomonadota; class Gammaproteobacteria; order Steroidobacterales; family Steroidobacteraceae; genus Bog-1198. The sequence continues at coordinate 1,689 of CAYRAC010000936.1, read as the reverse complement.
CATGGGCGAGCAATTCCGGCCGGAATTTCTCGCCATCTCGCCGAATAACCGCATGCCGGCGATCGTCGATCACACGCCGATGGAACGCGGCGCGCCGCTGTCCGTATTCGAATCCGGAGCGATTCTGCTGTACCTCGCGGACAAGAGCGAGCGCTTCATCGCCCAAGATTTGCGCGGCCGGATCGAGGTCATGGAATGGCTTTTTTGGCAGGTCGGCGGACTCGGACCGATGGCCGGGCAGAATCATCACTTCACGAAGTATGCACCGCAGGCAATTCCGTATGCCGTCGAGCGCTACGTCAAGGAGACCAATCGCCTGTACGGAGTATTGAACAAGCGTCTCGCCGACCGCGAATTCGTTGCCGGAAGCTACTCCATCGCGGATATGGCGGCCTACCCTTGGATCGTGCCGCATGAAGCTCAGGGTCAGAACCTCGATGATTTTCCGCATCTCAAGCGCTGGTTCGAGTCGATCAAGACCCGTCCCGCCACGCTGCGCGCCTATGAGCGCGGCGCGGCAATCAGCACCAGCACGACGCTCAGCGAGGAATCGCGGAAAATTCTCTTCGGACAAACTGCGCAGCCGCGCGATGCCGAGTGACGGGCGATTGCCGATCGCTCACGCCGGTTTTTTGCTCGCCACCCAGCAGTAGCGTTGATGTTCGTCGACGATTCCGACCGCTTGCATGAACGCATAGCAGATGGTTGAGCCGACGAAGCGGAAACCTCGGCGCTTCAAGTCCTTGCTCATCGCATCGCTGTGCGCGCTCGAGGCTGCGATGCCGCCCAAGTACAGCGGCCGGCGGCGCAGCACGCGGCCGTCGGTAAACTGCCAGATATAATCGCTGAACGAGCGCGATGAACGAATCTCCAGGTAGGCCTTGGCGTTGCCGATGAAGGCGTCGACTTTCAACCGATTTCTGACGATGCCGACGTCCTGCAGCAGGCGCCTGCGCCTGGCTGCGTCGTAGCGAGCCATTTTGATGGCGTCGAATCCGTCGAACGCTCGTCGATAGTTTTCCCGCTTACGCAGAATGGTGAGCCAGCTCAATCCCGCTTGCGCGCCTTCCAAACACAACATCTCGAACAGGTGCTGATCGGAATGCACGGCGACGCCCCATTCCGTATCGTGGTATGCCATATACAGCGGGTCCGGCGGGCACCAGGCGCAGCGCCGCTTGCCGTCGGCGTGAAGCTGCGCTCCGAGGGTTTGTCGGTCGGGTTCACCGGGCATGCAGGCCGGCCTTGGGTTAGCCGTGCAGGCGCACGGCGTGACGATCCTTGTAGACCAACTCGATGCGCTCGACGCCTCGCGTGCGCCGCGCGGCGCTCCTGATCTCGTGCATGAGTTTGAGCAGGACGCGAGTATTCATCTCCGGGGTCGCGGACAGGCGCGGCTCGAGTCCGAGATGCAGCACCGCGAATCGTTCATGGGCTGAGCGCACGAAAACGGCAACGCCCAGGGGCCGGCCAAAATCCGATATCGCAAACAGCGTCTGTACCTCGGCAATGTCGCCGACGCGCACCCGCAAGCCGCCATCCTGCTCGTAGATCTCCGGCACCCCGTAGGTTTCAATGGATTGCTGGATACCGACGCGCACGCGATGTTGGTTGACGTTGAAGAACAGCAACTGCTCCAAAGCAGCACGCTGATCCACCGGCAATTTCGATGTAATTCCGATCGAACCG
>CAYRAC010000935.1:0-1797 GCA_964422045.1 uncultured Steroidobacteraceae bacterium | reverse complement strand
GAGTTTGGAGTAATGGTCGACCACCAGCGCATTGCGGTCGGTTGGCTTGTAGACGCCTTTGAGCTTGACGATGCCCGCAGCCCGAGCCCGCGCGACGATTTCGCGTAGCACCATATTCTCAACTCTTCTGCCGAGCACGCGGCAACTCATCAACCAGGTATCGATATTCCACACGGCCGCCTCGTCGGGCCGGCAGATGATCACGCTGATCATGCCGTTATCGCCGAAAATGTCGGCGAGACGCACCTGCAGCGTGAACACGCGAGGATCGCTCTCTGCTGCTGCGACCTCGGGATCGGTGTAACGGCGTGTGGTCAGATTGTATTGGTTCGATTTGTTGATGAGTTGAACGATGCGTGCACGGCCGGTGGCATCGAACGGCTGGAACGTGATGGTCATGTCGAGCGAAGCTAGATATGCATCCAATCCGCCGACTTGTTTTTGCAGTTTGGCGCGCTTGGCATTGTCTTGGTAGTAACCGGCGCGTTTCAAATCTTCGTTGGCGAACGCCACCGCTTCGAAGTAGCCCCCCGCTGCCAGCGTGCGTGCATAGTAGGCCGGATCTTCCGGCAATTCCGGCACTGCCACTTCCGGCAGCAGCTTGCGCACCAGGCCGCGCTCCGCGGGATTGTCGTCGAGAAATACCATGGCGTCCAAGCCTAGCGACAGTTCCGCGGCAATTGACTGGATGTTCGTGGCCTTGTCATTCCAATTGGCCTGAAACACTGCGATGTGCTCGAGCTTGAGCAGCATCTCCGGATGCCGCTCGAAGGGCACTCGCGCCACTTCGTCCGTGTTCTTCGAGGAGACCGCGAGCACGATGCCGCGCTGGCGCAAGTCGAGCGCCATCCGCTGCACCGCCAGATGAGCTTCGCCGACGGCATCTCCTTGCGAAACGTTGATGCCCTCCAACCCGTCATCGCCGATGACGCCGCCCCACAGCGTGTTGTCGAGGTCCAGCACCAGCACCTTGCCGCTCTTGCCGCGCATGGCAGCCACGATGCGGGCGACGTGATCGGCATACAGCGGGATGAGTTCTTCCGAGAAGGAGAATTTGGCCATGTTCCACAAGCGTGGGTTGTGCCATTCGGCCAAGCCGACGGTCTGCGCGAGAGCGGCAGCATCGAGCAGCACGTCGCCGGAGCCGGCGACAAACTGCGCCAATTCCTGGTTGATGTTGGCGAGCAGGCTGCGCAACGTTCCCGGCAGTGATGCGTCCAGATTGCCGAACAAGGTCTCGGCGGGCGGCGCAAAATTTTGAAAGATGCACACGGCATTTGAATTTGCCTTGAGGCCGTTGCGCAGCGCCTGTAAATAGCCGATAGCGCCCTGCACGGTGGCGGACGCAGCGTCCGCATCGGCCGGCGATGTCTTCAAAGGCAGCGCTCGATAATCGAGTGCCAGTAGCACCGCGTCGGGCTTGGCGCTGTTCACCTTGGAATCGGGCGTCAAGGCCTCCTGGGCGACCTGGTCGTAGGAGGGCTGAACGACTTCGAGTGCGATGCCGTGGCGGATGGCGCTGGCGATGAGTGCCGGCACGACCAAGTCGATGGTGGAGTTGCTGAGCACCGCCAGTTTGAAAGGTCGCAGCGGCTCGCTCTTGCCCTCGAGGCGCGCTTTGTCGAGGGCTCGGGAAAGCCTGGTCAAATCGTTCAGATCCAAGGCATGCCGGGCCAGCAGCTGCAGATCGCGGCCCAGGGGGCCCGCTGCCGCCCTCAAGGATTTAAGCCGTTCCGAAAAATCTGGCGGCGTTCGGGGCAACCATTGTAATTCGCTATACAGTGCATTCATTCAAAA
>CAYRAC010000934.1:0-1797 GCA_964422045.1 uncultured Steroidobacteraceae bacterium | reverse complement strand
TTTCGCGATGCCGCTCCGGCACGTCGTCGGGCTTGTAGAGTTGCACGCGATTGCGGCCCAGGTCCTTCGCTGAATAGCATGCAACGTCGGCCGCGCTCATGACGTTGGCGACTGTCGGCGTCTCGTTGGTGATCTCGACGACACCGATGCTCGCGCCGACCTCGAGCACGCCGTCCTGCCAGATGAATCGAAAATCACGGATCGCCTGGCGCAGACCCTCGGCGATGCGCAGCGCCTGATCAAGCGAACAGCTCTGCAGCAAAATTCCAAACTCGTCCCCGCCGAGACGCGCCAACGTATCGCCGCTGCGCACTCGCGACTGCAGCACCGCAGTGATCTGCTTCAGCAGCTGATCGCCGGCGGGATGGCCGCAGGTGTCGTTGACCAGTTTGAATTGATCGAGGTCGACATACAGAAGCGCGTGCCGGCCGCCGCTGTCCTGGCGCGAATTCTCGACCGCGGCCGTCAGGCGAATCTCGAACTCGCGGCGGTTGATCAATCCGGTCAACGCATCGTGGCTCGCCTGATAGTGCAGTGCGCGGTGCAGACGCCGTTCCTTGCTGACGTCGTGGAAGACCATGACGGCGCCGATGAGATTGCCGGCGCGATCGCGGATCGGCGCCGCCGAATCTTGAATGGCCAGTTCCTGGCCGCGGCGATTCACCAGCACGGTGTGCTCGGTGAGTCCCAGAATCTGTCCCTCGCGCAGACAGCGCATGACCGGACTTTCGCTGGCCTCGCGAGTGCCCTCATCGACGACGGTCAACACCTCGCCGATGAGCTGCGATTGCGCCTCGCGATTTTCCCAGCCGGTCAAGCTTTCGGCGACCGGATTCATGTAATCGATGCGCCCTTCGGAGTCGGTGGTTATGACGGCATCGCCGATCGATTGCAAGGTAACCTGGGCACGCTCTTTGGCCTGGAATACGGCGGTTTCTGCTTTCTTGCGCTCCGTGATATCAGTCAGCGTACCCTCGTATCCCGTCACCCGCCCCTGCTCGTCGCGTACCACCCGGCTCGAATCCATGACCACCAGCATGGAGCCGTCCTTGCGGCGCAGCACGTACTCCTCGTTGCGTAGTTCGCCTTCGCTCTCGACGCGCCTGACGAAGGTGTCGCGGTCGCTTGGGTACCAATACAGCGCTGCGGCCGGCACTTGATACAGTTCCTCGGCTGATTCATAGCCCATCAAGTTCACGAATGCCGGATTGGCCACCAGAATTCGGCCGTCGCGCGACGTCTTGTAAACCCCCTCCATCATGCTTTCGAACAGACCGCGAAATTTGGCTTCACTGTTGCGCAGCGCCTCCTCGGCACCGCGCCGCTCGATGGCGATGCCGGCGATTTGCGCCATGCGCAGCATCAATTCGTGATCGCGCGCCAACGGAATACCCGGATGGCGCCTATAAACCGCGAAAGTACCGACGATGCGCCCGTCCGAGGCGATGATGGGAGTGGACCACGCGGCTCGCAACGAGGCCAAGAGTGCCGCCTCACGCCGATATTCCCACAGCGCATCCGTGCGAATGTCGGCGACGCTGATCTGGCGCGCCAAATACACGGCGGCGGCGCACGATCCATAGCGGATGCCGACCGGCGCATTGTCCATCGCCGCCACGAACTCGCGCGGCAAGTTGGGCGCCACGCCGAAATTCAGAGCCTTGCGATCTTGATCGAGCAGGTTGATGGCGCAGTGGCTCTCGATCACCACGCGCTCGATCAGCTCGCAAATCGATTCGAGCGCCGAAGTCAGCGGCGCGTTGGCCGCGATCTTCTCGAATACGCGGCGTTCGCCGG
>CAYRAC010000933.1:0-1801 GCA_964422045.1 uncultured Steroidobacteraceae bacterium | reverse complement strand
CTCAATAGCAAGCACAATGGCGCGGCGCAGGAACTCCGGATTGGGCGGAATAGTTGGATGCAACTTGCTCACTGCCTCCCTGAGCAGTCAAAGTAAAGACAGTATGTCACAGGTTTTCCGATCGACCCGCGTGTTGACCGCCGAAGGGCTGCGTCCCGCCGCGCTGCTCGTAGAGGGCGAGCGGATCGTCAGCGTCCAGAGTTGGGACGATTTGCCCGCCGGCGCAACCATGCATGACTTCGGCGATGCGGTCCTGCTGCCCGGCCTCGTCGATTCGCACGTTCATATCAACGAGCCCGGCCGCACCGAGTGGGAAGGCTTTTGGACCGCCACGCAGGCCGCAGCTTCCGGCGGCGTTACGACGCTTGTAGACATGCCGTTGAACTGCATTCCCGAGACCACGGACGTGCGCGCTTTGGAAGCCAAACGAGCCGCCGCTCAAGGCAAATGTTGGGTGGACTGGGCTGCATGGGGAGGAGTAGTGCGCGGCAACTCCGAGGCCCTGCCTGCCCTCGCCGCCGCAGGCGTTCCCGGATTCAAGTGCTTCATGATTGACTCGGGCATCGACGGCTTTGCGTGGGTAGACGAGCCCGAACTGCGGCTTGCACTCGCAAAGCTGAAGGGCACTCGCTTGCCGTTGCTGGTTCATGCTGAGGTAGCCGGACCCGTGAACTCCGCAACGGAGGCGCTCAATGCAGCGGGTGCGGACTGGAGGAAGTATTCCACATATCTTTCTTCGCGGCCGGCCAGGGCAGAGGTCGAGGCAATTGCGCTACTCATCCGTCTAGCCGAAGAGTTCGATACGCCCATCCACGTTGTGCATCTTGCCAGCTTAAAGCCGTTGCGCATGCTGGACGAGGCACGTGGGCGGGGTGTACCGATTACAGTCGAGACTTGCGTGCACTATCTGTGGTTTACTCCCGAGGACATTGCGGATGGGGCAACGCAGTTCAAATGCGCGCCGCCCATTCGCAAGTTTGCCAATGCCGCTACATTCTGGGTAGCGCTCGAGTCGGGCTCGATCGATATGGTCACCACCGATCACTCACCATGCCCGCCAGCAATGAAGCGTCGCGAAGAAGGCCGCTGGGATCAAGCCTGGGGCGGCATCTCCAGCCTAGGCCTGGCGCTTCCTGTGATGTGGACGGGGCTCGAACGCCGAGGCGTTGAACTGAAAGAAGGAATGGAGCGCGTCGCCAAATGGATGTGTACAGGACCTGCGCGTCTGGCCGGTCTTACTGGTAAAAAGGGCGTGCTCGCCCCAGGCGCCGACGCCGATTTCGCCGTCTTCGATCCCGACGCCGCATGGACCGTCGCGCCCGAGCAACTGCATTTTCGCCACAAGCTCACGCCCTATCTCGGCGCTGAGCTACATGGATGCGTCCTGCAGACCTGGCTACGCGGAGAACCGGTTTTTTCCGCAGACAGTTTCATCGGCCAGCCGCGCGGCAAAGAGCAGGTGCGCCGATGAAAGACCGCGCCCGCAGAGCCATTGCCGAATGCCTCCACATCGCCACCATGAGCGAGGAACCGGGCCGCATCACCCGGCGATTCCTCACTCCACCCATGCACCAGGTGCATGCCCATCTCCGCGCCCGCATGGAGTCGCTCGGAATGAGCGTCCATGCAGATGCAGCCGGTAATCTGCACGGCCTTTGGCAGCCGGCGGGCGCGAGCGCCAGTCGACTTCTGATCGGCTCTCACATCGACACCGTGCCCGACGGCGGCGCCTTCGATGGCGTGCTTGGCGTCGCACTGGCTCTCGAATGCGTCGATATTGCGCGGGAACTCGCATTGCCAC
>CAYRAC010000932.1:0-1802 GCA_964422045.1 uncultured Steroidobacteraceae bacterium | reverse complement strand
CATGGTGACTTTGCCCGCGTCCTGATCGACAAGAATACTGTTAAAACGAACGCGTCGCATTCGCGAATCGTTCTAGACTGCCGTGCGCTTGCGCATCAAATCACAATAAACCTTCACGGAGTCAACCATGTCGCACAGAGTTCTTCCTGCTTCACTCATTGGCCTGTCCCTGGCGTGTGCCGCCGGAGTCGCACACGCCGACGACAGCAACAATTGCAAGGACCTTCCCGGATATCACGCATTGCAGGCGGCGCTCGCGGCTGCCACCGCTGCCGAAAAAAGCGGCCTGAACAACCAGATGTGGGGAACGATCGTCGATCGCGACGGCGTTGTCTGCGCGGTTGCATTTTCCGGAGTCGACCGCGGCGCCCAGTGGCCGGGCAGCCGTGTGATCTCGGCGCAGAAGGCCAACACTGCGAATGCCTTCAGTCTGGATGCATCATCGAACAGCGGCGGTTCCGGCCAGCCTGCGGGATTGTCCCTGTCGACGGCGAATTTGTACTCGGCGGTAAATCCCGGCGGCAGTCTGTTCGGCCTGCAGGCGAGCAACCCCGTCAATGCGGAAGTTGCGTACCACGGACCCTCCTCCGACTATGGCACGGCGGATGATCCGATGGTCGGCCACAAGATCGGCGGGGTAAATGTATTCGGCGGCGGTCTCGCCCTGTATGGCCCCGGGCAGAAGATCATCGGCGCCGTGGGAGTGAGCGGAGACACCTCGTGCGCGGATCACGACATCGCCTGGCGAACCAGAAACAATCTGAAACTGGATCATCTTGCGGGCGTCGGTGGTGTATCGGGTGATGCCGCGCACCCAGACAACATCATCTATGACATCAAGGCGAACCACGACGGCGGCACGGGAATCAGCAAGGGTGGCTTTGGGCATCCGACCTGCATCAACACCGGCGATCAGACGGCGCTACCGCCCGTCCGACCGTAAGTTGAATCAGCGACCGGGCTTCGAGGCAACGCCTTGGGTCCGGTCGCTGCGCTTGGGTTCAGGCACTCGCCTTCACCGGCACTCCCGCCAGACGGGTCCAAATGTGGTCCACTAAATCATCGGCGGCGAGCCCGGCGCTTTGGATGATAGCGAGCCGCTCGTGGGGTGTGATCACATTTTTCGATTCCAGTAGCGACAGCGTGCCGAGCAACTCGCCCACCTGAAGCGCGGTCGCGAGACTGTCCTCGCCCGATTTGCCCAATGCCGCCAACAGGCGCGGCGAAGCTTGCCAATCCCGCGCGATACGCTGCGAGATCTGCGGCGCCAAGGTACCGATCAGCTCGACGAACAACGTGGGATTGGGCGTGAGCTGCGGCGCGCGCGAGTAGCCGTCGAGCGCGGCGCTGTAAACCACCAACGGTCCGAGCGCGCGCAGCAGCACGACCAATTGCGCTTCGAATCGATCTTGCGGATGCGTTCGGGCGGCATACAGTTCGGCGGCGCGAGCCGCGCGCTCGGTACGCTCCCACAGCATGCGCGGCAGGCGCGGGAAATTGCTACGGCTCGCCCGGAAAACCGGGCGCAGCATCGCGGTCGCCAAGATTCCGCGCAGCGCCTCCACGCCGCACACGACGATGGCGCGCTGTATGGTTTCTATCGGCGCCGGCGAGGCGCGATACAGGCTCGAATTCGCCAGGCGCAACACGTCGGCAGTGAGAACCGGATCGTGCGCGATCATGCGCGACAGTTTCTCGGCGGCAGCGCCCGGATCATTGACCGCCTGCATCAGCTGCGGCATCAAGGTGGGACGTCGCGGAAAATAATCCGCGTCGAGTTCATCGACCTCGAGCACTGCACA
>CAYRAC010000931.1:0-1803 GCA_964422045.1 uncultured Steroidobacteraceae bacterium | reverse complement strand
CGCACCGAGCCGCGCGGCCCGCAGTTGTTCCTGTCGCGCACGGCGCCGGAATTCTTGATCGAATTGTTCAAACTCGAAGTGCCGGAAGTGGGGCAGGGCCTGATCAACATCCTCGCGGCGGCGCGCGATGCGGGCGTACGCGCCAAGATCGCGGTGCGCAGCAACGATCCGCGGGTCGATCCCGTGGGCGCCTGTGTCGGCATGCGCGGCTCGCGCGTGCAGGCGGTTTCCAATGAAATCGCCGGCGAGCGCGTCGACATCATTCCGTTCGACGACAACAACGCACAATTCGTCATCAATGCGATGGCGCCCGCGGAGGTGACTTCGATCGTCGTCGATGAGGATTCGCATTCCATGGACATCGCGGTATCGGAGGACAAGCTGTCGCAGGCCATCGGCCGCGGCGGCCAAAACATCCGCCTGGCAAGTGAATTGACGGGCTGGGAATTGAACGTGATGAGCGAATCGCAGGCAGAGGCGAAGAGCGAGACCGAATCCACGGCGCTGCGCGAAACGTTCATGAAGCAGCTCGATGTCGACGCCGACGTCGCCAGCATCCTCGTGCAGGAGGGGTTCTCGACCATCGAAGAGATCGCCTACGTGCCGGCCAGCGAATTGAACGGCATCGAAGAGTTCGACGAGGAAATCGTCAAGGAGCTGCGTACGCGCGCGCGCGATGTGCTGCTCACTCAGGCGATCGCCAGCGAAGAATCGATGGACGGTGCGGAACCGAGCCCCGAGCTGATCGAGCTCACCGGCGAACAACTGGCGAAAACCCTGGCGCGCAAAGGCGTTCGCAGCCGCGATGACTTGGCGGATCTGGCCGTCGATGAACTGGTCGAGATGGGCGGTGTCGACGAAAAGAAGGCCGGTGAACTGATCATGGACGCCCGCAAGCATTGGTTCGCGGAAGAAGCTAAGGTTTAGGAGCAACTATGGCAGATGTTACCGTCTCGCAATTCGCCGAGGTCCTGAAGGTTCCGGTCGATCGGCTGCTGCAGCAGCTCGATCAGGCTGGGATCAAGGTCGACAGCGCCGAGGACATGATCAGCGAGGATGCGAAACACGAGCTGTTGACGCACCTGCGGCGCAGCCACGGGCATGACGATGTGCAGGCCGACGCGGCTCCCCGCAAGATCACCCTGCGACGCAAATCGCAGTCGGAACTCAAGCTCGCGAGTCCGCAGGGCCGCGCGCGCACGGTCAACGTCGAGGTGCGCAGCAAGCGCACCTACGTGAAGCGCGAGGTGCTCGAGGACCAAGCCCGGCATCAACAAGAGGAAATCGACAAGCAGCGTGAATCCGAGGAGCAGGCGAAGGCGGCGATCGAGCGTGCCGAACACGACCGGCTGGAGAAGGAACGGCTGGATCGCGAGCGCCTCGAGGAAGAGAGCCGGCGGCGCAGCGATGAAGAGAATCGCAAGCGCACCGCCGAAGAAGAAGCGCGGCGCGTGGCCGAAGTGCAGGCGCGCGAGGTGGCCGAGCGCGAACGCAAGGCCGCCGCGGCCAAGCCCGGTAAGGCGGCGCGGGTCGAGGTGGACGACAAGGCGACGCGCTACGGCCGCCAGGAGCTGCACATCGTCGGCGATGTGAGTTCGCGGCACAAGAAAAAGAAATCGCGCGACGGACGCCGCCGTTCGGTCGGCGCCGAGTCGGATACCAAGCACGGCTTCGAGATGCCGACCGCGCGCGTGGTGCGCGAGGTGGCGATCGGCGAGGCCATGACGGTCGGCGAACTGGCGCAAAAAATGGCGGTCAAGGCCACCGAAGTCATCAAGGTCATGATGAACATGGGTGTGATGG
>CAYRAC010000930.1:0-1804 GCA_964422045.1 uncultured Steroidobacteraceae bacterium | reverse complement strand
CGTTCACCTGCGCAACGAAACAGGCCGCAAGCTGAAGAAACCTCTATCGGTCACAGAGCCGATGATAGCGCGGCACGTTGCAGCCGCTCAGGAGAGTTCGGGCAATGCCACTCAAATACCAGTTCAGCAGGGATCATCCGCGGATTGTCGCTTGACTGGCCGGGCGCAAACCGCCACTGACGCGCCGCTTCAACGACTGCGCTCCGAAAGAGCGGATGCCCTGCGAGGATCTGGACATCGCGAACGGCGCCAGAGTCTGGGTCGACCGTCAGATCCAACTTAACCGTTCCTGATATCCGGGCTTTGATGGCGAGCGGGGGGTACCTGGGAGGTACATAGTGGGTCAATCGACATTCTCCCCCAAGCCGCAGGCTTGGCTCATAGCCCTTCGCCGCGCCGAGTCTGACATATCCGCGCAGTTCGTCGCGAAAGGTGTGCGATGGGCAATCTCGGGCGCGAGGACAGTCCGGCTGCAAGCCCGCGTCGAAGCGCCCGGAGAGAAGCTCAGGAACTACGGTTTCGCCTTCGCGCTCAAGGTCATACTCACGTTCGGCAGAAAAGTCATTGAAGATTTGGCCTGTTCCGAAGGCTCGCTCCAGGATGGCCGGTTGAAGGTCCCACCAGCGCGCCAAGTCAGGTTTTGTTTTTCTGAGCCGTTCCAGATTCACATTTTCGGGGTACGGCAGTTGAATCACTACGTCTTTCGATCCGCAGCTTGCCACAATGCCGAACCGGACGGAATCGTCGATGGCCGCGGTGCGGACCGCGCGGCGCAGTTTGCGAGTCAGGGAGCGTAGGTCGATAGCGCAAGGGTTAGTGCCTGAAAGCAGATCGGAGGGAGACACTCCGGGAAGCCGCGTGGCTATGGCTTGGACCGTGGTCGAGGCTGGCACATCGCATCCATGGGTGCAATACGGATGTATCGCACCAGCGAATCGTGGCCGTCGGTTTTCACATGGAGGATGTAGTGGTACCAAAATGGGGACGCATCGGAAGTCACCATCGACACGACATAGAACCCGTTAATAACGTCATCGCCGGCGGCCGAGGCTAACGGGGTGAGCAGGAGTGCGACCATGGCCCAAAGGCAGACCGCCGAGGCGGTCAGAGCTAACCTGAGCATCATTACTTTCTTAGCACGGGAGTTCTGCGCGGGGCCACAGCATCACCGCCTGACAGCACTATTCGTAGCGGAGCGCGATCACGGGATCCACTCGCATGGCGCGGCGGGCGGGGATGTAGGAGGCTGCCATCGCGACCAAGACCAACAAGCCTGCCACGGCGACAAACGTGACGGGGTCGTACGCGCTTACGCCAAAGAGCAGTTTGGCCATGAGGCGGGTCAGCGCCAGGGAAACGGCGACGCCGATGCCGACGCCGATCAACGCCATCTTTGCGCCGTTGCCGAGGATCAATCGCAACACGTCTTTCCGCTGCGCGCCCAGGGCCATGCGAATGCCGATTTCGTGTGTACGCTGCCCGGCAAGATAGGAGAGCACCCCATAGATCCCCACGCACGAGAGGGTGAGCGCGAGGGCGGCGAAGACGCCCAACAGAACCATTGAAAAACGCCGTGCGGCTAGCGAATCGGCGATGATCTTGTCCATGGCCTCGGTATCGTAGACCACCACCTCGCCGCTGATTCTTGCGAGCGCGCGCCGGATGGCGCCCATCTCGATTTCGGGCGATCCCTGCGTGCGCACCACGAATTCGCCGCCGCGCGCCAGCAACGGCAGGAACTGGTCGGGAGTCTGCGCAATGGGCATATAGAATTGCGCTTGCACCGGCGAGTCGGCATCTTCAG
>CAYRAC010000929.1:0-1804 GCA_964422045.1 uncultured Steroidobacteraceae bacterium | reverse complement strand
GCATCTTCGGAAACGCCGCCTTGCCCTCCGCCGTCACCTCGAGCGCCACAGTTCGCCGCGTATGCGCGAGCGCAACACGGCGAATCAAGCCCTTGGTTTCGAGGCGGTCGATCATGCGGCTCATGGCGCCGCGATCGTAGTCCATGAACTTGCACAATTCACACGCGGAATTCGCGTGCCCTTTGAGGACATTGGCGATGATGACGAATTGCGCGGCCGTCACTTCGAGCGGCGCCACATCGGCATCGAGCAGGAACTCCTGATCGACGCCGCCGAGCATCGCGATCCGCACCTGGTTCAACAAAGGTGCCAGACTGTTGTTGAGTTCACCCATCACACACGCCGCACGAGATCCTCATGCAGCGAGTATAGTTGCCGAGGCAACAATTGTCAAGGCAGCAGGGGACGGTGATCGACGCCGCGCCGGCGCGCGCTGCCGCTGCCATTCTGCGGCGAATACATCTACAGTGCGCAGCATGCTCGCTCTCCCAGCCGCGTGATTGTCGTTCTGCGCCGCTAGCCGATGGAGAGTACCGCCTCGCTGTTAATGCTGGTTTCCGGACTCGCCCACGCCATCGTCAGCGCCATACTCAAGGCGGGAAAGGACAAGATGTCGGGGCGTGCGCTGATCGATGGATTCAGCGCCGTGTTGATTGCGCCGGCGGCGCTGATCGTGCCGTTGCCCGTTCACGCCTGGGGGTGGCTGTTCGCTTCCTGGTTGGTGCATCTTTTGTACTTGCTCGCACTGATCAAGTCCTTTGAACAATCGGATATGACGGTCGCCTACCCGATCGCGCGCGGGGTCGCCCCGCTGCTCGCGGCCGCCGCCGCGGTCGCCATATTTCATGAACCGATGAACGGCTACGTGGCCTTCGGCATTGCTTTGATCACCCTCGGCGTGATGTGCATCGGGGTCAGCCACACGATGAATCGGCGCGCCCTGTTATGGGCGCTGCTGACGGGAGGCTGTATCGCGGGCTATACGGTCATCGATGCGCAAGGGGTACGCGCGGCGCCGAGCGGCGCGAGCTACATTGTCTGGACTTTCATTCTGCTGGGCGGCGGCATCAGCTCAATATTCGCAATTTGGCGCGGCAGAGCCTTCTTTGCCTCGATCGCCGGCCAATGGCGGCCGGGCCTGGCCGCCGGCGCACTGTCGATCGTCAGCTACGGGGTGGCGCTGCTGGCATTTCGCTTTGGCACCACCCCGCGTCTTGCGGCGCTTCGCGAAACGTCGATCTTGTTCGGTACCGTCATCGCCGTGGCCTTTTTACACGAGCGTCTGACGCGTCTCAGGTACGCAGGGGTCATCGGCATCGCCATCGGCGCGATCACGCTGCTCGCGGGTCGCTAATGCGTTCGGCCGGCGCGCGTGCATCAACCTAAAGGGCGTTGTCGGTACCGAGCGGCGGCGTATGGTCTTCGAGTTCCAGGCCGTCGGAATACAACGTGTCCTCTTCGTTGTCGACCCGCACCACGCTGTCTGGATTGCGCGACTTCTCGTAAGCAATATGATCTGCGGCGTTTTTCTGTTCCGAACCGGTCAAGGCGCCGCCGCGCAGCTTATCCTCGCCGGTCGGATCGGTATTTGCGTTGCCCATCGTTAACTCCAGTGAGTAATATGAGACCTGCAAGCTATCGCGCAACCGCAGGGCGCGGATATCCGTGCGCGATACGCACGGCTTGTAGTCTTTAGCCGACAAAAGCCCATTTGCACATCAGTTATCCTTCGCAGCGAATGACCCAAACCGCACTCGCGCTTCTGTTTGCAGTGGGCTTTGCCTGTCTCGCCCATGCAGCGGAC
>CAYRAC010000928.1:0-1806 GCA_964422045.1 uncultured Steroidobacteraceae bacterium | reverse complement strand
CCGCTTGTGAAGTGCGACGGCAGGTACGTGGCCCGCTTGTCGTCGTCGGGTTAGTGACGGCAGACGGAATGATGTGCATGATCTGCTCGACGCCAGCGATTTGGAACGGAATCAATACTTTGGCGTCCCCGTTCTCGGCGTCGTCCTTCAAGTTGTTCAAGGACGGTACCTAATAATTCCAGTATTGCAGGGTAATCCTCGGCTCCACAGGATTGTTCGCCGCATTGGAACCGCTGCTCTCGGAATTATCGCTGGCATTAGCATCGACGGATGTCTCAGCATTATCCGCCTGAGCCGTTACTGCGCAGGCAAGAAGGCCTGACAAAACCAATGCACGCGTCCCCCCGAGGACACACGATGCGACGGCGCGGCGCACGAAAGCTAACTCGGCGGCCTTCGCGGTCATCGCGCCCGTGTTCGAAAAGCGGTGACGTGGCTGGTTCCACTCCTCGGCGATTCAATGGTGCTCATCGCTAAAAACTCTCCACAGGCCATACACCACAATGGTGAGACTGTGAGAGATCCCAGCAGGCCTATGAAGTCGAGTCGATTACAGGATGGTAGCGATCGACACTTTCCTATCAGTGGAGGGGACGAGTGCATGCCTACCGGACCCGAAGCAATGCCAGGCCGGCACGCCCTGTTGGGAATTTATTGGTTATTGAGGCGCTGTCGGAAACTGAAGTGCGATCGGCGCTCGTAGCGCCGGCTGATACCAATCGATCGATCGATACCATCCTACAATCGATTCGTCGCCAGGTATCTGGTTCGATCGCAATGTCTTGCGTATCGCGTCCAGGATCGCTCGCCTCGATGGCTTGCGTAGACCGAGTGCCGGTTGCGAACCACTTGATTTCAGTCGGAGGAAAATATCATGGTAAGTACAGTCGCAGATCAATTTGCGGAAGTGCTCGCAGCGGCCGGCGTCAAGCGCATCTATGGCATCGTCGGCGATAGCCTCAATGGTCTGACAGACTCGCTTCGTCGCCAGGGAAAGATCGAATGGATTCATGTCAGGCACGAGGAGGTCGCGGCCTTTGCAGCAGGTGCGGAGGCGCATCTCACGGGTGATCTCGCGGTCTGCGCCGGCAGCTGCGGACCGGGCAATCTGCATCTGATCAACGGATTGTTCGACTGTCATCGATCACGGGTGCCGGTGCTCGGCATCGCGGCACAAATCCCCTCGGCGGAAATAGGCGCGGGGTACTTCCAAGAGACTCACCCACAACTACTCTTCCAAGAGTGCAGTCACTACTGCGAGCTGATCTCCGGGTCGGACCAAATGCCTCGCATTCTGGAAGTGGCGATTCGCGAGGCTGTCTCCAAACGCGGTGTCTCGGTGGTGGTGATACCCGGCGATGTGGCGCTGCTGCCCGCCTCCGACGCACCCACGGCAAAGGCCGCGAGCCTACTGCCGATCGCGCCATCGGTAACTCCCGCGCAATCCGAGATCACCCAGCTCGCGGCGCTCTTGAACGGCGGCAAGCGCGTCACGGTCCTGTGTGGCTCGGGATGTCAGGGAGCGCATGATCTGCTTCTCAGCTTGGGCAAGCGTTTGCAGTCGCCCATGGTACATGCGCTACGCGGCAAGGAACACGTCGAGTGGGGCAATCCCTACGACGTCGGCATGACCGGTCTGATCGGTTTTTCCTCCGGTTACTACGCGATGCTCGATTGCGACGTGCTGTTGATGCTCGGGACCGACTTCCCCTATCGTCAGTTCTATCCGCACGGTTCGGGCGTGCGCATCGTGCAAGTGGATTTGAGAGCGGAGAACATCGGGCGCCGCACGCCGGTGGAGCTCGG
>CAYRAC010000927.1:0-1807 GCA_964422045.1 uncultured Steroidobacteraceae bacterium | reverse complement strand
GGCGCGCTCACGGTCTTGCGCAGCACCCGGGCGGGCGGCGTGCTTTTCAACTGCAACAGCGGCGGCAGGGCGAACCCGATGAGCATGGCCAACACCGTGACCAACGCGATCGGCAGCGGCGCCAAGGAGGCCGACGGCAGTTCGGTGCGAATGAGATCCTTGAGCAGCCACGCGAGACCCGATTGCGCCAGGAAGCCGAGCAGTGCGCCGAGCGCCACGGCGAACACCGCCAATAAGCTCAGTTCGATGATCGATATCGCCAGTACGAAGCCCTGCGACGCCCCCATGCACTTCATCAACGCCACCGTGTCGATGTGCCGCGCCGCATAGCGTCGCGCGCCCATCGCGACCGCGACCGCGGCGAGCAGCACCGATGCGAGACTCGCCAAATTGAGGAAGCGGCTGGATCGATCGATTGCGGAATTCAATTGACGGCTCGATTCGTCGATCTCGCGCAGACGTTCGCCCGGCGCCTTGGTCGATACCAGGTATTCATGGAAGTCGCTCACCGCGGGCGCGGGACCTGCGAACAGCGCCGCGTAAGTCACCCGGCTGCCGGGCTGGATCAGCTGAGTCGATGCCACATCATCGTAATTGAGCAGCGCGGCGGGCGCGAGATTGACGAAACCCGTGCCCTGGTCGGGCCGGTAGTCGAGCACTTGCGTCACGCGAAACGACGCCGCACCGATCTTGAGCGTCGCTCCGAGCTCGATTTTCAACTGGGCGATGATGCGCGCATCGATCCAGACTTGGCCGCGGCCGGGTATGCGATCCGTCGCGCGTGCCGCGCCGAAAGGCGCGTCCGCGATGCGCAAGCGACCGCGCAACGGGTAGCCCGCGGTCACCGCATTGAGCGCCGCCAGTTGACTCACATCGCCGCTGAATATCGCGGTCGGAAAGGACAGTATGCTCGCGGTTCGCAAGCCGCGGCGCTGCGCCTCGGCGAAGTAGCGCGGCGCGATCGGGCGCGGGGATTCCAGACGCAGATCGGCGGCTAGCACCTCGCCGGCCTGAGCACGCACTCCCTGCGAGATTCTGCTGGTGAAGAAGCCGACCGCCGTCAAGGACAACACGGCCACGGTCAGCGCCAGCAGCAGCACCGACAGCTCGCCGGATTTGAGATCGCGCCACAAGTTGCGTAATGCGAAGCGCAGGACTTGCATTCAATTCACCGTATGGCCGGCGTCAAGTTCCAAGACCCGGCCGCAGCGTGCGGCCAATTCGCGGTCGTGAGTGACCAGCACCAGCGTGCTGCCGGTGCTGCGATTCAGATCGAACAGAAGATCGGTGATGCGTTGCCCGGTTGCCGTGTCCAAATTGCCCGTCGGCTCATCGGCAAACAACACCGCTGGATGGGTGACGAAGGCGCGCGCGATCGCCACGCGCTGCTGTTCGCCGCCCGACAACTGCTTGGGATAATGCGCGAGCCGCGGCGTCAGCCCGACTTGGGCGAGCGCGGCGCTCGCCACCTGCCGCGCATCGCGGCTCTGGCCTAGCTCGAGCGGCAGCATGACGTTCTCGACCGCGGTCAGCGACGGAATCAAATGAAAGGACTGAAATACGAACCCCACATGCTTGCCGCGAATCGCCGCCCGGCCGTCTTCGTCGAGCTGGGTCAAATCGACGCCGGCAATCAGTACGCGGCCGGTGCTAGGCGAGTCGAGCCCCGCGAGCAAGGCCAACAGCGTCGACTTGCCGGCGCCGGAAGCGCCGACGATGGCGAGCGTCTCGCCGGTTCGCACACTGAGGCTGACATCGGCGAGAATGGTGAGCTGGCCTTCGGGGCTGGCGACGGTCTTGGACACAT
>CAYRAC010000926.1:0-1809 GCA_964422045.1 uncultured Steroidobacteraceae bacterium | reverse complement strand
AGTCAGCGCGATGTCGCGCGGGAACTGGGTGTTAGCGTCGGTAAGGTCAACTATTCGCTGCGAGCTCTGATCCGCAAGGGATGGATCAAGGCCACGAATTTCAAGAACAGCAACAACAAGGCTGCGTACATGTATCTGCTGACGCCGCGCGGCATCGAGGAGAAGGCGAGCCTCTCGGTGCGTTTTCTGAAGATCAAGATGCAGGAATACGAGAGATTGAAGGTCGAGATCGAGGAAATGCGCCGTGAGGCGGCCGCTCAGAAGGGATCGAAATGGCGGCCGGAGTGGCGCGAGTTCGGTTGATGATATCACCGCTCTGATCTCGACAGGGCGCCGACGCTGACTACTGGATGCGAGCCGAATTGGTACCTTGCAGGGCGGTAGCGTGCCGATCATTTGTTCGCTAATAAGAGGTATGCCTTGAACTCCGTTGATCCATTGTCGGCGCGCGATGAGGGAAGGTTCGACTTCATTTCCATGTGGCTTGTGGTGTGGCGCTACAAATATATGATCGCGGCCGTGACGCTCGTCTGCGGTCTCGGCGCGGCGCTGATTGCATTCACCGCGACTCCCAGCTTTCACGCAGAGACCGCGGTCACGCAGGTAAGCAACCGCAATATGGGCGGCGCGGGGGCGCTCGCGAGCCAATTCGGCGGACTTGCAAGCATGGTGGGGGTGAATCTCGGTTCGTTAAACGGGCCGGGTAAAGAGGCGGACGGGCTGCTGAAGTCGCGGATGCTTTGCGAAGAGTTCGTGAAGCGCTACGATCTGAGGCCGGTACTGTTCAAGAACGCCAAGAAGCCGCCGAGCTTATGGTTCGCCGTGCGGCAATTCCAACTCGCCGTGCTCACCGTGCGCGACGACAAGCGCAGCGGTTTGACGATCGTATCGGTGAACTGGACCGATCCCGTCACGGCAGCACGCTGGGCCAACGATTTTGTCGCCCTGGCGAACGAGATGCTGCGCGTGCGCGCGATCTCTCAATCGAAGGCCAGCATCGCGTACCTCAATGAGCAGATTGCCAATACCAACGTGGTCGAGATCCAGCGCGTGATGTACAACTTGATCGAAAGCGAAACCAAGACGCTCATGCTTGCCAACGTCAAGCCAGAATACGCATTCGCGGTGGTCGATCCGGCGGTGCCCCCGGAAGTCCGCGCGAGTCCGCAGCGCACGTTGTTGATCCTGCTCGGCCTGGTGTTCGGCGGGGTCATGGGCGCCGTCATCGCGTTTTCGCACAGCGCATATCGCAGGCACCGGGCGGCGGCGAAATCGTCTCCGTAGTCAGCCCCGCAGCCAGGGCGCCGCGCCATCCTCGCCGGGTGAATTGCTTGAAATTTCTGACATGAAATCCGTAGTTGATTCCAAGGGCATTTACACGCTGCTCGTCAGGCTGTGGAGCCATTTGAGCTTGCGCCGGCGCCGACAGTTCGTGCTGCTCACGTGTCTGACCCCGGTGAGCGCACTCGCCGAAGTCATCAGTTTGGGCGCGGTGTTGCCGTTTCTGGGCGTGCTGATTGCCCCGAACCGCGTGTTCAAGCAGCCGCTGATCGCGAATCTGGCTCATCGGTGGGATGTCGTGTCCGCCGATCAGCTCGTCCTGCCGTTGACGGTGGGATTCATCTTCGCTGCATTGATTGCAGGCGCGATCCGCCTGTCATTGCTGTGGATCAGCACCAAACTTGCGTTCGCCAGCGGCTCGGATCTCAGCGTCGAGGTCTATCGCCGCACTCTCTATCAGCCCTATAGCGTGCACGTTGCGCGCAACAGCGGGGCGGTCATCAGCGGCATATTGAACAGCGTCAACAA
>CAYRAC010000925.1:0-1812 GCA_964422045.1 uncultured Steroidobacteraceae bacterium | reverse complement strand
TGGGACATGCCGGGCGAAGAGGCTGTTCGCAGCTATCAGAAGGCGCAGCAGGTCGATGCCATGGTGCTGTCGATCGATCCGGAACGCGAGCGCATCAGCTTGGGAATCAAGCAGCTCGCGAAGGATCCTTTCTCGGCCTACATTGCCGAGCATCCGAAGGGCAGCATCGTCACCGGCGTGGTGCGCGAAGTGGATGCCAAAGGGGCGATCATCGATCTTGGCAACGGCGTCGACGGTCAATTGCGGGCTTCGGAGTTGTCGCGCGATCGCGTGGAAGATGCACGTCTGCTGCTCAAGGTGGGTGAAGAGGTCGAGGCGAAATTCACCGGCGTCGATCGCAAGGGCCGCAGCATCTCGCTGTCGATCAAGGCAAAGGACATCCACGAGGAACAAGAAGCCATGCAGAATTATCGGACCGATTCGCCGACCGGAACCAGTTTGGGAGACCTCCTCAAAGAGCAAATCTCCGGTCAGGATTGAGGGGAAAGGTTGAACGCGGCGCCGCGTACGCGCCGCGTTTACTCTCTATAAGCATGTCTAATGATTCCCACGGATCGATAATGACGAAATCGGAACTCATTGAGATTATTTCAGCAAAACAGAAGCACTTGCCGGCGAAAGACGTCGAACTTGCCGTCAAGCAGCTGCTGGAAATCATGAGCGATGCGCTGGCGACGGGCGAGCGCATCGAGATTCGCGGCTTCGGCAGCTTTTCGCTGCATTTCCGGCCGCCCCGGCAGGGCCGCAATCCGAAGACCGGCGAAGCCGTGGCGCTCGCCGGCAAACACGTACCGCATTTCAAACCGGGCAAGGACTTGCGCGAACGAGTCAACGACGGTGCGGATCAGCCGATCCGCGATTAGGTGACCGAGCTACCGCTGCTGACTTGGATCTTGGTGGTGGCGGCGTTGGTCCTTGGGATACTGGCCGGACACTTCGGCTGGGGCAAACGCTGGCCGGCCTCGTTCAGCAAGCTGCATCCCGACTATCTCACCGGACTCGATTACCTGGTGACGGAGCAGCCCGATCGCGCGCTCGACATGTTCTTGAAGCTGATGGATGCCAACGCCGACACCATCGAGACGCATTTCGCGCTCGGGACGCTGTATCGCCGGCGCGGCGAGGTCGAGCGCGCCATCCGCATCCATCAGAACTTGTTGGCGCGCCAGGCGCTCGCCCCGGAGCATCGCGAGCAGGCGTTGCTCGCACTCGCACAGGACTACCTGCGCGCGGGCCTGCTCGATCGTGCCGAAGGCTTGTTCCAGCAAGTGAGCGAGGTGGCGCGGCTGCGCGCCAGCGCTCTCGACGCGCTGCGCCTGATCTACGAGCGGCAGCATGACTGGCAGCAGGCGCTCGGTGTCTATCGGCAGCTGGCGCGAATCAAGGCGGCGCCCGCGCCGCTGGTCGCCGCGCATTACCTGTGCGAATTGGCGACGCTCGCCATCGAGCGCGGCGATACGCTCGACGCGCGGCGCCTGTTGCGCGAGGCTCGCGCCGAGGCGACCCCGTTTGCGCGAGCGGCACTGTTGCGTGCGCAGATCGCCGAACGCGATGCACAGCCGCAACTGGCGGTGCGCCTGCTGCGCCATGCGCTCGCCGAGTCACCGCGGCTGCTGCAGGAGGAACTGCCGCATCTGCTCGAGTTGATCGGACCGGACTCGCGCGACGCGCTGCTGTCCGAGTTGGTAACCCAGGCCGAGTCGCGCGATTTTAGCGAACTGAAGCGCCTGGTATTCGCGGCGGTCGCGGCGGACTTGGTCGACGCGGCGCCGCTGCGCGGCGCAATCGAAAAAGTCCTGTTGCAGGATCCAA
>CAYRAC010000924.1:1535-1815 GCA_964422045.1 uncultured Steroidobacteraceae bacterium | reverse complement strand
CTCTCTCGAATGGAAGCGGTCGCGGGCGCCGAACGGATCGGCTGAACTTGGGCGGAACTCATTTCTCATCTCCCTTGGGGTGGTTAATCGACGGCACTAACCCGTCGTGATGGCTGTATGAAGCAGTAATAGGGCGCGCGGCTGATATGAGCCGCGAATTCGAAGTAATTTCGGTAGTCAATTGCCCCTCCTCAGACTCGCCGAGCGTGCTGCCGAGTGATCGGTCTCATGCGCCCGGCTGATCTCGCCGTGTTGTGATCAACTTCTCATAAATGGCAAA
>CAYRAC010000924.1:0-1525 GCA_964422045.1 uncultured Steroidobacteraceae bacterium | reverse complement strand
TTCTCTGATCGAGTTTCGGTAAACGCTATGACTGCGCAGAATCCGCGGGCGCGAATTGAGGATAACTTTTAAGGTACGCGTTGAGCGCGGAAACTGCAACGTTTAACAGCCAAAAAGCGCAGAGAGTTTCGAGTCCGGCAATCGGCAGGAAATGCGAGTCTTGCGCCATCAAGAACAGGAAGAGCAGGAACGCGCCGGCTTCCAGGCTCGCGGCGGCGGTGGCGACCCAGACATTCTCGCGCCAATGCGCCTTCCACAGTGACCAGGATGTGAACGATCGATCCAACGGCAGAGTCAGCATACTGAATTGGCCTCGAGGGGCGGAATACGACAATGAGCGGATGAACGCTATCGAAGACGGTGGCGCGGCGCATCAGGGAAGAGCACTACGCAGTAGGGGGTTTCACGCAACCTGCGCCGAAAACCGCCTAGGGATAGGTCGCAGAGTCCTGCGGAAACCCCCTAGGGCGGGGAGCGCGAGAAGCGGGCAGAGTGGTCGAGTGTCCATTTGTGGGCTCATTACGTAGCATACTGTTGGGGTTATGCCTGGCGGAGCGAAAGGGTGACGATTTGGACCATATCGACACGAATTCGGCGAGACCCGAGGCCATCCTGAACCGCCTCATGGAGCTTTCTCGCACCGCAGCTCTGGCCGAAATGGCCAGCGGCATCGCGCACGAACTCAATCAGCCGCTCGGTGCCATCGCCACCTATTCTCAGGCCGGCGATCGATTGCTGGATCGACCTCAACCGATGATTCCCCGGGCGCGTGATGTGTTCCAGCAAATCAACGCCGAGGCCTTGAAGGCAGGGGAGGGCATCCGCCGCATCCGCCGCCTGTTCGATCATGCCGAGCCGGTGCGGGTAAAATCCCAGATGTCGGAACTGATCGAGGAGTTGACTCCGGCCTTAAGGGCGCTCGCTCAGGTGGCCCACCTCACGTTGCTGGTGGACATCCGGTTACCCTTGCCCGAAGTCTGCGTAGATGCATTGAGGATCCAGTTGGTCCTCTTTTCCTTAGTACAAAACGCGTTGGATGCGAGCGGGCAGCAGGGAGAGCAGGGCGGGAACTGCGTGCGCGTCGACGTGCATGCGGATCGATACGCGGTGGAGACCAGCGTCACGGATTCGGGGCCGGGCATTGCACCCGATATCCGGGATAAGCTGTTCCGCCCCTTCTTTACCACGAAGCCGGGAGGAACCGGCCTCGGTCTAGCGGCGAGCCGAGCGAGCATCGAAGCACACGACGGAACCATCGGATTCGACAAGGCCGCCCCGACGGGCAGTCGATTCTGGTTTCGCTTACCGATTGCGGCTCCCTGAAGGGATCGAAAATGGTCAAAGAGAACCAAGCTTCCGGCACGGCGACCGTGTATGTTGTCGATGACGACGACAGCATGCGAAAAGCATTGGCGCTGCTCTTGAATACCGTGGGATACAAGACTGCCACTTTCGCCAGCCCCAAGGAATTCCTCGAGAAATTCGCGCCCGATACCGCCGGTTGTTTGGTTCTCGACATTCGCAT
>CAYRAC010000923.1:0-1816 GCA_964422045.1 uncultured Steroidobacteraceae bacterium | reverse complement strand
CCGGACTGAGAAGCGCCTCGACCAGTCGCCTCTGCGGCGTGTCCGGTGGGAAAGTGGATAGCGGAACCCGGCGCGCGATGGCCCGCTCAACATCGCCTTCTGCAGAGCTCATCTGCACAAGCGAGAACAGCACCGATCCAAGCGCCCGGCGGTCCTCGGGTGCGCATCGTTGCAACACAACTTCGGCCTGAGTGGCGATGGCTCCCTCAAGCTTGCCGAGCCTTTCGTAAGTCGCATACGTGAGCATGACGCCATCGGCCTCGAGTACATCAGCCCGATAGAGCTGATCCAAAAGATAGGAGAGCAGCGGTAGCGCACCGGGCTCGCGCGCGACTTCCTCGGCGATCACATCATTCAGCGGGACACTGGTCGTGCGATGCACCTCGAAGGGAACACCAGCGGCCTCCGCCGGTTGGCGGATCATCTGGCTCAGTTGCGCGGGTACGGGCGGCAGAAGCTCGAGGCGGCCGCTGCCTTGCGACAAGCGCACCAGCTCGGGCGTCTCGTCGGCTCGATGCCAGAAGTCCTTTCGTATGGTCGCGACGATCCAAATGAGACCGGAGCGCAGAAGGCCGGCCAGAAGCTCGACGAACCCCCGCCGCTCGCCAGATGCGATGCGCTCGTCGGTGAACAGTTCTTCCAGCTGATCGATTACCAGGACGAGCTTGGCGGTCTCATACTCAAGCATCCGGCCGTCGTGGCGCGCTTGTACGGTGAGTTGGCCAAGAGCGGTGCCAATGGGGTATCCGGGCGATGCCGTGGAGGTGCGCAAATGGGCAGCGAGGCTTGCCAGTGACTGCCCAGGCCCAAGCAGCTCGGACAGCCCTTCTTGCTCAGAAACCTGCGTTGTGATTCGGCGTGCGAGTGCGTCAAAAAGGTCCTCGCCGTCTCGTGCATCGCTGGGGTGGAACACGACGCGCCGCAGGAATGCCGCGCCCGCAACGCGTCGGGCCACAAAGAGCTTCGGCAGAATGCCGGCCTTCACCAGCGAGGACTTGCCCGACCCGCTCGCACCCAACACGAGCAGAAACGGCGATCCGGCTTCCGCGCTCCCCATCAGCTGCAGCATCGCCTTACCCTGAGCCTCATCCTGGCCGTAGAAGATCGGCGCATGTTCGAACTCGTAGGCCTCGAGTCCCCGGAACGGCGCCTGCGCCCACGCTTTCGGGATTTTGCCGCCCTGAGCCGGCGCCAACGAGTCAATGCGCTTATGGATCAGTCTTCGCAGATGATTCTCAAGGGCCGCGGCGAACTCGGCGTCACTCTTGAATGACGTATAAGCCCCGCGGAACAGCCCTTGGTCTACAAAGTGTCGGCCCCAAAATCCATCGAGTGCCGCGAACTGCTGCAGCTGTTCCGCGCGCCTGTGAGGATTCTCCGTATCGAAGGATGCTGGTCTCAGGCTGCGATAAACGAGAAGATCGGGAGCGCCGCTCGTCTGGGCAGCTTGCAACGCCTCCTCGAACTCCCACTCGGTTCCGGTCAGCGGAGTGCGGCCGTCGATACCGCGATACTCGCGCACCGCCGTCCGTTCGGGCAGCAGCGTTCCGAGGCGCGACCAGAGGATCAACACCACGACGTCGAAGGCACTGGGCGGCTCGATCGAGTCCTGAAAGTGACCTGAGGCGACCATTGCCTCGTACTCCCAGAGATAGGGTTCGATGTCGAAGAAGCGCGCATACGCCAGCGACAGGCGTTCAATCGTCAGGGCCGCGATCTCCCGTGCGGCTCTGACGTCGCCCGGAGAGGAAACAAAGATGCGGAGCCGCTGCCTCACAATTGCTCAGTCTCTTCGTTTGCTTGAGTGCCCAACTTG
>CAYRAC010000922.1:0-1827 GCA_964422045.1 uncultured Steroidobacteraceae bacterium | reverse complement strand
GACCTTGGAACTCGGATTGCTCATCAGCCCCCCCTAGTAACGATATTGATCGCCTTTGTATGGGCCCTGTTTCTCGACTCCGATGTAGCGAGCCTGGGTGTCGGTGAGCTCCGTGAGCTGCGCGCCGAGCTTGGAGAGCTGCAAGCGCGCCACTTTCTCATCCAGGTGTTTCGGCAGCACGTACACGCCGACCGGATATTTCTTGGTATTGGCGAATAATTCGATCTGCGCCAACACTTGATTGGCGAACGAAGAGCTCATCACGTAGGACGGATGTCCCGTGCCGCAGCCCAAGTTCACCAGGCGGCCCTCCGCCAAAAGAATGATGCGTTTGCCGTCTGGGAAAACCACGTGATCGACCTGCGGCTTGATATTGTCCCAGGCGTATTGCCGCAGCGCGGCCACTTCGATTTCGTTGTCGAAATGGCCGATGTTGCACACGATGGCCTGATCCTTCATGCGCTTCATGTGATCATGTGTAATCACATGGAAGTTGCCGGTCGCCGACACGAAAATATCGGCTTTGTCCGCCGCATAATCCATGGTCACGACCCGGTAGCCTTCCATCGAAGCTTGCAGCGCACAGATCGGATCGATCTCGGTCACCCACACTTGCGCCGACAGGGCGCGCAGCGCCTGCGCCGAACCCTTGCCGACATCTCCGTAGCCGCAGACCAGCGCGACTTTGCCGGCGATCATCACGTCGGTAGCGCGCTTGATGGCGTCAACCAGAGATTCGCGGCAGCCGTACAGATTGTCGAACTTCGATTTGGTTACCGAGTCATTGACATTGAACGCCGGGAACGCCAATTGACCGTCCTTCGCCATTTGATACAGCCGCTTTACTCCCGTGGTGGTCTCTTCGGTGACCCCTTTGATTTTGGCGAGCCGCACCGAGTACCACTTGGGATCCTCTTTGAGTTTGCCCTTGATCGCTGCGAACAGGTATTCCTCTTCCTCGCTGCTGGGTTTGGCGAGCAAGGAGGCGTCCTTCTCCGCCTTGGCGCCCAGATGCAGCAGCAGAGTCGCATCGCCGCCGTCATCCAAAATCATGTTCGAATGACCGCCATCGGGCCATTCGAAAATCCGATGCGTGTAATCCCAGTATTCGGCGAGGGTTTCGCCCTTGACCGCGAATACCGCCGTGCCCCCTGCGGCGATCGCCGCGGCCGCATGATCCTGCGTCGAGTAGATGTTGCACGAGGCCCAGCGCACCTGTGCTCCCAGCGCATTCAGAGTCTCGATCAGCACCGCGGTCTGGATGGTCATATGCAAAGAACCGGCGATGCGCGCGCCACGCAACGGCTGTTGTGCCGCAAATTCGTTGCGGATGGCCATCAAACCGGGCATTTCGGTTTCCGCGATCTTGATTTCCTTGCGTCCCCAATCGGCCAACCCCAGATCCTTGACCAAGAAGTCGTTGGTCTGCTTCATCGCTGCACTCATTTGATCATTCTCCTTAAGAAGGTCGGCGCGCCTAGGCGGCACGCGTTGCTTTGAATTCGGAGGCGAGCATGCTCGCCTTGTCGGTGCGCTCCCAGGTAAATTCGGCTTCCTTACGGCCGAAATGACCGTAGGAGGCGGTCTTCTGATAGATCGGCCGCGACAAATCGAGCATTTCGCGCAAACCGAAAGGAGTGAGGTCGAAATGTGCGCGCACCAGTTGCGTCAAGCGCGTGTCGAGCAATTTTCCGGTGCCGAAGGTCTCGACCATGATGGAGGTGGGTTCGGCCACGCCGATGGCATAGGACACCTGCACTTCACAGCGCTCCGCAAGACCCGCGGCAACAATATTCTTGGCCACGTAGCGCGCCGCGTAGGCCGCCG
>CAYRAC010000921.1:0-1832 GCA_964422045.1 uncultured Steroidobacteraceae bacterium | reverse complement strand
GGCAGATCGGCGAGGTCGAGTCCCGGCGGGGTCACGCGTCGCGGGCCGAGGCCGTTTGGCGGCCGCGGCGCAAAGCGCGCTCAGCGCCGCCTACGAAGCGGATGCCGACAGCGCGCACGATTTGTTGGCGCGGGCACACGCGGCGCTGCGCAATGTCGCCGACCTCGACCCGCAACTGACCCCGGCCGCGACGCTGTTGGCCGAGGCCATGATCAACACCCAGGAAGCCGCGCAGGCGCTGCGCCATTATCTCGACGTGCTCGACATCGACCCGGCGCGTCAGGAGGAAATCGAGCGCCATGCCGCGGCGCTCGAGGCGCTCGCCCGCAAGCACCGCGTGGCCGTGGCCGATCTGCCCGACCAGATGTTGCGTACCGAACAGGAATTGCACAGCCTCGACAACGCGCAACAGAGTCTCGCGGCGCTGGAGCTCGAGTTGGGCACGTTGAGCCGCGACTATCGCGCCGCGGCGCTGCGCCTGACGCAGGCGCGCCAGGCCGCCGCCAAGGGTTTGGGCCGGCGCATCACCGAGCTCATGCAGGCACTCGGGATGGCGGGCGGCCAATTCGCGGTCGACATCTCGCCGAGCGATGCGGAATTTGCCGCGCAAGGGAGCGATGACATCGAATTCCTGGTGAGCGCGAATCCCGGGCAAGCGCTCAAGAGCCTCGCCCGGGTCGCCTCCGGTGGCGAGCTGTCGCGCATCAGTCTCGCGGTGCAGGTGGCGGCGGCGGCCAAGGCGTCGGCACTGTGCATGGTGTTCGACGAAGTCGATGCCGGCATCGGCGGCGCAGTCGCGGAAATCGTCGGCCGGCAATTGCGCGAGCTGGGCGAACGCGCCCAGGTGCTGTGCGTCACTCATCTTGCGCAGGTCGCCTCGCAGGCGCACAGCCAGTTTCGCGTCACCAAACTGAGCGACGGCAAGATAACCCGCACGGCGGTCAAGGCCTTGGGCCGACCCGAGCGCGTCGATGAAATTGCACGCATGCTGGGCGGCATCGACATCACCGAGCAGGCGCGCGCGCATGCACGCGAGATGCTCGAGCGTGCCGCCTTGGAACCTCTGCCTGAGGCCGGAGCGAAGAAAAAGCGCGCGCCCACGCGCCGCTGAGGCTACTTGGTGCGCTTTTGATTCGGGCAGATTGGCTTGCGGCAGTGCCCGTAGAGAATCAAGGCATGGTCGCTGATCTCGAAACCAAGCCGCTTGGCCACCGCGTGCTGGCGCTCCTCGATCCCACCGTCCATGAACTCTTCCACCTTGCCGCAGTCGACACACACGATATGGTCGTGATGACCGCCCTGGTTGAGCTCGAACACCGCCATCCCACCTTCGAAATGATGGCGCGTCACGAGTCCGGCCGCCTCGAATTGAGTCAGCACGCGATACACGGTGGCGAGACCAATGTCTTGGTTGGACACCAACAGCTTCTTGTAGATGTCCTCCGCGCTCATGTGGCGCGCCGATCCGTCGGCCAGAATATCGAGGATTTTCAGACGCGGCAGCGTGACTTTGAGGCCCGCATTGCGCAGGTCATTGCTTTCGCTGGTGGAGTCAGATTTCAGGCGCTGCGGCATGCTGTGCCCTCGGGTATGATACGGGTCCGATTATCAATCATTTCACGGCTGCGCACCACATTGATGAAAATTATTCAACGTCTACTCGCCGCAATCGCCTTCGGCGCGCTCGCCTCAGGATGCGTGTACCGCATCAACATACAGCAGGGAAATTTCCTCGACCAGGCGGCGGTCGAACAGGTCAAGGCCGGTATGACTCGCAGCCAAGTACGCTATTTGCTCGGCACCCCGATGGTGGCCGATAGTTTCAACAAGGA
>CAYRAC010000920.1:0-1833 GCA_964422045.1 uncultured Steroidobacteraceae bacterium | reverse complement strand
GAGAATCCATTCTTCGAAAGCAGGCCAAAGACGTAGCCGAACTCTGTCAGAACAATTGGCGGTCGGCCGCTCGCGACCGCAAGTTCTGTCATTGCGTTGGTCCCGGGCGAGCGCGAAATACGATAAACGTACATCATACGAGCGTGCGCTGGCGCTTCAGATCGGATTGGCAGAAGCCAAGCCAGCGTGCCAACTGCTTCTCCTGCAAGGAATTCTGCTTTAGCCGCTCGCTTAGAAGATGGAAATCGACATGGTCGAGGGGCTGGTCCTGATCAAAACACGAGAACACGTGACTTTCGGTTCCGGTGACAGGATCGCGGTGTATCTGCAGGCACTGAGCGCAAATCTCCTTCAGCATGCACTGCATGGGCGAGTTGATGGACCCAATCGCAAAGTGATGCGGCTTCAGGTGCATGCGTAGTGATTCATGACGCGCCTTTGCGACGGCTGCCATCATCCGATCGGAGCCAATCGCGATGATGCGGTCGGCATCCTCGGTGCGGATCGATGGCCTGCCGAGACACCCAGATGCGTAGGCGCCAATCGCCTGGACGATATTGCCGATGTAAGCGCGATCTTGCGGCCGGCTGGGCACGAATCCTGGCTCTTCATCGCAGCACCAGATGACGGTGTCGGCTGCAGACTCGATCTCCCTGACCTTGAATCGGTCCACCGTCTTCTTGTAGCCGGCAAAGTAAAGCACTTTAGAGCCAGACTTTCGAAGAGCCAGCCCGATCGAAAATAACACGGCGTTGCCGAGGCCACCGCCGCATAGCATGACGGTCTCGCCGGGTTCGATATGAGTGGGCCTGCCGGTCGGACCCATGAGAGTCACTGGATCGCCCGGCCGGAGCGCCGCGCATAGACTGGCCGATCCGCCCGTTTCGAGCACTATCGTGGATACGAGCCCCTCGATCGGATCGATACCGGCGCCCGTGACCGCAAGGCCTTCCATTTGCATCCGCGTGCCGGAGGCCACGGGAGCGAAGGCCTCGAAATTCTGCAGGCGATAGAACTGCCCCGGTTGAAATTTGCGCGCGGCCATCGGCGCCTTGATCACCACCTCGACAACGGTCGGGGTGAGTCGTTCGACCCTATGGACCGTGGACAGCAGATCGCGCGCGAGCTCGCCAAAAAACCTATCGGTGGGTGCTGCGGAACGGGGTGGCCGGCGAGAAAGCACTCTAGACACTGTCGGATAGCCCTGCTTGGCCGAGGCCATGGCCTTGACCACGTTACCGAAGTAGGATGGGTGCAGATCGCCGAAGAAGCTGACGAATCGACCGTCTTCCGAGCGCGACAGCAGAACCTCGGAATGAGCGGGCTTGCAATTGGAGTAAGTGGGTCTGACCGGAGCCCCGGACTCATCGCACGCTCTAAAATACTTTCCATCGAGCGGGAAATGCAGTGCGTCCTCGCGCGCCAACACGGTGTTCGGTTGCGTGCCGGCGGCGACCAGGATGGTGCGCGCGGGCAACGAGCACTCGCCGTCGCTCACCCACTCCCCGTTCTCGTTCAGTTTCTGTTTGGCAAAACGCATTCCGGAGGCGGCACCGCGCTCGTCGACATCAACGGAGATCGGCGTAACGCACTCGGTGATCGCGATGCCTTCCTCCAACGCCTTCTCCACCTCCTCGTGGTTGCGGGTGTAGCAGGGGCTATCGACCAGTCGGCGCCGATAGGCCATGGTCGCACCCCCCCAACGCTGCATCAATTCGACGATGCGAGCGGCTCGATGCTCTTTGGCTGCTCTCGCGCGCTCGTCCCGGATGGCGCGCGCGTGCGCGAGGAATTCCTCAGCGACTTCCCGATCCTCCTCACCCCAGTCCGCGC
>CAYRAC010000919.1:0-1835 GCA_964422045.1 uncultured Steroidobacteraceae bacterium | reverse complement strand
GTTAGCTGCCCTCGGTTGCTCGTTGTTCATCGCAACCGCGGATCTTGGAATCAAGCTACTCTACGATCAACGGTATTTTGAGGCCGCATGGATGCTGCCTGTGCTGACACTCGGGTCATGGTTTTCCATGCTTGCCACGACCAATGAGTCGACGCTGCTGGGGCTCGGCGTCCCTTCATACACCGCGTTTGCCAACGGCGTGCGATTTCTCCTGTTGGTGATTGGACTGCCGCTGAGTCTGAAATTCAAGGGTCTCCATGGCGGAATCGTGACCCTGGTGCTGGTCGAGGTGTGCCGTTACGCGCCGGTCTACATTGGGCAACGCCGACAGCGATTCTCCTTCGGGGCTCAGGACATCGCGATCACGCTCTCAATGTTCGCGATGATTGGACTCTGGGAGTTTCTGCGCTGGGCTTGCGGGCTCGGAACGTCCTTCGATTCCTTTTTCAGATAAAACATTACCAGCGGCAGAGTCGATGCACGGCCGACCGCGCTGCCATCGCGGCGAAACATCGTCGCACCCATCGCTATTATTTCCGGCGGTCCGTGCGAACCCACCCGCTGCGATCACGCCGAATCAATATCCGCCAGTAAAACGGAATCTTTCTAAGGAAGGCACCGGCAATCATGAATGCTGAGCTCGGCGTCAATAAATTCCGGCCAACCTTTAGCCAGCAGCCGATGATCGCCGCTATCAAGCCGAGAAAGGCCGTGAGGCTAATGACGAAAGGTGTCGACCCCATGCCCAACGCCCAAGCCCCCGCTCCCAACAGCAGAAATGAAAGGACCATCATGCCCAACAGTGAAAGCGGTGGAACCGCGGCGTCGAGGGCGAGTACTAAGAGGTCAACGTTGCGTCGGCGGATGGCCGTAAGGAGTAACCCTGGAATCTCGGCCGCAATCAGCCCCAGATGGCCTTGCTCCCAGCGTCGCTGCTGGGTTCGGCTGCCCTCGTCAGTAACCGGAAATTCGCTCGTGACGACGGCTGAGGGGCAAAACATCGGCGAATGTCCCGCGGCCGCGAGTTCGAGGCCGAGCTTCAAGTCCTCGACGAGCGCGCCGGTTGCCAGATTTGCTCGCGCAATCAATTCCCACGGAAACGCCATGCCGGTGCCCATCAAATGGCACGGCAAGCCGAGCGATCTGAGTCCGCGGGGGCGAATTTCGTTCTTGATACGCCAGGCGAATTCCCGGAGGCGCGTGACTTGTGGCGCGGCCGGACCACTGAGCATGAGATAAAGTGCCTGCACTGGTCGATTCGTCGCGAGACAGATTTCCGCCAGGCGATCTATCGCGAAGTCTGAAAGCGCGCAGTCCGCATCGATTACGATGACGATCTCAGGCGCATCGTCAGCGAATTGACGAATCCCGTGATCCAGGGCGAAGCCTTTGCCGCGTTTGGTTGGGTCAGTGCGAACAGCCACTTCCGCGCCCAGCCGCTCGGCGAGCACCGCGGTATTGTCGGAACAATTGTCGGCGACGACCAATATCCGATCCCCGTCTCGCAGCTGCCGCCGGATGCCTGGGACGACCGCAGGCAGTGCGACTTCTTCGTCGTGAGCCGGTATCAGCACGCCGACACGAGCGCGGGTCGTTTGGTTCGACGGAGGCGCCAGAGCTTGCTCGCCCTCTGAGATCGCCGCGATCGTCTCGAGCAGAAGAATTGCGACCGGCAACGCCGTGAGCACCGACCCGACCAGTAAGATGGAATAGACGACGTCGATCACCGCATTGGGGCTCTTCAGAGGGCACATCGAACCGCCATCAGTTTGGAAAGCGGCGGCAGGCAGCCGGGTCAAGCTGGTATCTTTGCGGCTGTTGAGTGCGGTTTCTCG
>CAYRAC010000918.1:0-1835 GCA_964422045.1 uncultured Steroidobacteraceae bacterium | reverse complement strand
ACCGACACGGTGGAACAGGCGGTGGATCGCGCCGGGGGCAAGGCCGGCAACAAAGGGGCCGACGCCGCGCTGGTTGCGATCGAAATGGCGAATCTGTTGCGTCGCTTGGAACCGTAGGTGACCGGCAAGCGTGCCCGGAGCTTCGCGCGTCGATTGGCATTGCAGGCGCTCTATCAGATCCAGATCAATCCGCGCCCCTGGGCCGACACGCAGCAGCAATTTGCGACGGACCCGGAGGCGCAGCGCGTCGATGTGGACTACTTCCGGGCGTTGCTTGCCGCGATCGCGCCGAACCGCGAGGCGTTGGATGCGCGGCTCGCGCATCTTTGCGAAATTCCGCCCGCCAAACTCGATCCGATCGAGCATGCCGTTTTGTGGCTCGGGCTGTACGAGCTGGAATCGTGCCCCGACTTACCATATCGCGTGGCGCTGGCCGAGGCCGTGCAGCTCGCCAAGCAGTTCGGCGCGACCGATGGGCACAAATTCGTCAACGCCGTGCTCGATCGGGCCGCCCGAGAATTGCGGCCGCAGGAGTACGGCGTGCCCGCCGCCTAGCCGATGAGCCGCGCGAGTGCCGATCTCGGCGAGTTCGAGCTGATTCGCCGCTTCTTTCAGGACCGCCAGGGAGCACGCGCCCAGCCGGGCGTCATTCTCGGCATCGGCGATGATGCCGCGCTGCTCGCCTTGCCGCCGCACACAGAATTGGTGGCGGCGGTCGATACCCTGGTTGCCGGGCGTCATTTCCCCGACGCCACCGCTGCGCGTTCGATCGGCCATCGCGCCCTGGCGGTCAACCTGAGCGATCTAGCCGCCATGGGTGCGACGCCCGCCTGGGCGACCTTGGCGCTGACGATGCCGCAGGTCGACGCCGTGTGGCTGGAGCAATTTGCGGCGGGGTTCCTGGATCTAGCGAATGCGAACGGTGTCGCCCTGGTCGGCGGAGATACCACGCGCGGTCCTC
Organism: uncultured Steroidobacteraceae bacterium; assembly: GCA_964422045.1. Classification (GTDB taxonomy): domain Bacteria; phylum Pseudomonadota; class Gammaproteobacteria; order Steroidobacterales; family Steroidobacteraceae; genus Bog-1198. The sequence goes on along the minus strand of CAYRAC010000918.1, from coordinate 874 downwards.
TGACTGTAAGCGTGCAAATAATGGGACACGTGCCGTGCGGCGCCGCGCTGCGCCGCTCGGGCGCGCGCGCCGGAGATCTGTTGGCCGTCACCGGCACTCTCGGTGACGGCGGCGCGGGTCTTGCGTTCGCTACCGCGACCGCGTCGTCGCAAGTGCCGCTCGCCGTCCAGGAACTAATACAACGTTTCGATTACCCGACGCCGCGCGTGCAGTTCGGTCTGGCGGCGCGAGGCATCGCAAGCGCGGCGATGGATATTTCCGACGGACTGGTCGGCGACCTGCCGAAACTTGCGCACGCGAGCGGCGTCGCTGCGCATGTCGCCGTCGAGAGTTTGCCGCTGTCCGATGCGCTGCGCGCCGCGGTGCCGTACGCTCAGGCACGCGATTGGGCGCTGGCCGCAGGCGATGACTACGAATTGCTGCTCGCCGTGCCGGCCGCGCGCCATGCCGATCTTGCAGCCGCAGCGGCCCAATTGAACTTAAGATTGACCGTCATCGGTGCAATCAGCGCCGGCAGCGGTGTGACCTGGTCACAAAATGGCAGCGATTTCGCGCCAGGCGTGCGCGCCTGGGATCACTTCGCCTAAGCCTCGACTCAAATCACAGTTTACCGCCAGTGGCCCCAGTATCCTTTGGGCCAGTCGAACAGACACGCCCTGCAGCGCACGGTTACCCTTGAGCAACACTCGCGTAAATCCTCTCAGTAAATCCCAGAACGGCCGCGCCTCGTTACCAGAGAAGATCGGCAAGTATGTGATTATCAACGAGGTGGGACGCGGCAGCACCGGGGTCGTGTATCTCTCGCATGATCCTTACTACGGACGCGACGTCGCCATCAAGGTGTACAACGTCGACTCCAGCGGCGATGAGAATC
>CAYRAC010000917.1:0-1838 GCA_964422045.1 uncultured Steroidobacteraceae bacterium | reverse complement strand
CCGCGTAACCCGGCACATCGCTGCGGATGCTCGCGTGAACCTGCTCGAGACTCGGCGAAGAGCGTGCAGGCCGGTGAAACTCGATGCCCTGTGCGGCGGCCAGCAATTCAATGCCGACCACGGCCGCCGCGTTGTCGACCATGTTCCGCAGGCGACGCGCGCCATGCGTGGCCATGCTGACGTGGTCCTCTTGATTCGCCGAGGTCGGAATCGAGTCGACGCTGCACGGGGTGGCTATGGTTTTGTTCTCGGACACCAAGGCTGCGGCGGTGACCTGCGCGATCATGAAACCGGAATTCACGCCGCTGTTCTCGACCAAGAATGCCGGCAGACCGCTCATTTTCGGATCGACCAAGACGGCCACGCTCCGCTCCGACAGGCTGCCGATTTCCGCCAGCGCGAGCGCCAGCGTATCGGCCGCAAAGGCCACGGGCTCAGCATGGAAATTTCCGCCGGAGAGAACCTCACCCGCCTCGACGAACAGCAAGGGATTATCCGTGACGGCATTCGCCTCGATGCCGAGCGTCACGCTGCACTGACGAATCAGATCGAGGCAGGCACCCCTGACTTGCGGCTGACAGCGGAAGGAATACGGGTCCTGCACCCGGGTGCAATCGACGTGCGAGGCGCGAATGGCGCTGCCGGCGATCAAGTCGCGGTACTCGCGCGCGACGGCTATCTGCCCGGGCTGCCCGCGAACCTCCTGGATGCGCGGATCGAACGGGGAATCGCTGCCCTTGAGCGCATCCACCGACATGGCGCCGCCGATCAGTGCGGCGGCAAACACATCCTCGGCGCCAAAAAGTCCGGCCAAGGCGAGCGCGGTCGACACCTGCGTGCCGTTGATCAACGCCAGGCCCTCTTTGGCGCGCAGCTTGAGCACGCCAAGTCCGGCGAGCCCAAGTCCCTCGGCCGCGGGCAGCACGGCGCCGCGCACGCGTACCTGGCCGATGCCGAGCAACACCGTACTCAAGTGAGCGAGCGGCGCCAGATCCCCGGAGGCACCGACCGAGCCTTGCGCGGGAATGACCGGATAGACCTCGTGCTCGAGCAGCGCAAGCAGGGCATCGATCACCGCCATGGTGATGCCCGAGTGTCCGCGCGCCAGGGCGTTTACTTTAAGCGCGAGAATCAACCGCACCACGGCATCGGGCAGCGCGTCGCCGACCCCGGCCGCGTGCGACAACAACAGATTGCGTTGCAAAAGCTCCAGTTGTTCGGTAGGGATCCGTGTCTGCGCCAACAGCCCGAAGCCGGTGTTGATGCCATAGGCGGCATCGCCGGCCGCGATGATCTTGTCGACCAAGGAACTCGCCACGGCAATGCGGCCGCGGTCATCGGCCGACAGCTTGAGCGCGACCGGTTGCTCGTAGATTCGCCGCAGCGTCGCGAGCGAAAGCTCGCCGGCGCGAATCTGCAAGATAGCGGTCACTACGGGTGCTCGATCATCGGCAGGTTGAGCCCCTGTTCGCGGGCGCAGGCGATGGCAATGTCATAGCCGGCATCGGCATGACGCATGACCCCGGTGCCCGGATCGTTCCAGAGCACGCGACGCACTCGCTTGGCCGCCGCCTCGCTGCCGTCGCAAACGATCACGACACCCGCGTGCTGTGAATAGCCCATGCCGACCCCGCCGCCGTGATGAATCGACACCCAGGTCGCGCCGCTCGCCGTATTGAGCAGCGCGTTGAGCAGCGGCCAATCGGAGACCGCGTCCGAGCCGTCCTTCATCGCCTCGGTCTCACGGTTCGGGCTCGCCACGGAACCTGAGTCCAAGTGGTCGCGGCCGATGACGATGGGCGCGGACAGTTCGCCGCTTTTCACCATCTCGTTGAACG
>CAYRAC010000916.1:0-1845 GCA_964422045.1 uncultured Steroidobacteraceae bacterium | reverse complement strand
TCACGATGCCCTGCAAGCCAGAGGCGCACAGTCTATTCACAGACATCGCCACTGATTCCATGGGCAGCCCAGCCTGAATCGACGCCACACGTGCCACGTACGCGGATCGGTTCTCGGTGGGTATCGTGTTGCCAACGGTGACGTAGTTGATTGCCGTTGGATCGACACCGGAGCGCTCGATCGCGGCCTTCATCACAGTCCCGGCAAGTTCGCTCGGTTCAATCTCTGCCAGGGAGCCGCCAAACGTGCCAATCGCCGATCGGGCGACACCTAGAACCACCACATCACGCCTGTTCATCGTTTACTCCGCACTCCGAAATATTGTTGCTGCCCGGATGATTCGCCTATCAGTCTGCGCACCGTAGTATCTGCGGTTAATGGCGCCTGTCTAGTGCAAGATCCGATCTGGAATTGGCTCGGGCTCAAGAAATTCTGCGATCTTCGGAAAGCTGTCGGGCGATCCAGCCTTTTGTGCCACCGGCTTCGCTGGGCGCGTCCACTGAGATGGACCCGGACGGTCTCCGGAACCTTCAACCAGAGAGTTCCAGTCGCGAAAACACAGCTCATTTCATAAAGGACGCAGGGCGCAACGGCGCCAACAGCTCCGAGATTGCCACTGTGTGTGTCAACTGAAAACACGAAATCGCCCGGCACTACCAAACCCTCTTCGACAGGAAGAATGTGACTATTGCCGGAATTCCCCGGCGGCCGCAGGAGCAATTGGTACTTTTCTGCGAGGTTTCGGGTGCGTAGCGCGCGCGTTGCCATAACTCGCGTAGTGCCGAGGTCCGGCTGCGGAAAAGGGTCAATGGCATTGCACTTCTCACACTCAATAAAACTCCATTTCGCACCGTGATGTATGAACGCTGCGTCGTCAGAAAAACGAAGACTCGGAGTCTGGGCAGAATGTGCGTGAATTCTTTCTTCGCCACTTTCAATGAAATTGGAGCCGCCTCCTATTCTGGGTCTGGATCCTTGATTCCGAAATTGGCATCCACTATCAATGGCATAACGCAGCGCCAGGGTTGTCGCTATCACTTCCGCTGACTTTATATACTTGATAGTATCATAATGTATTAAATGGTATTACACACCAAAAATAGGTAACTTAATTGGCGCGCGCAATTGGCCATAGGAAGGTTCTGCAATACATTCGCCTCCCCCAGAACTCAATTATCCGCGCAAACCGCACGTCCAAATAGACCGGCGCTAGAAATTGCGCTGCATACGCTTGATTTGCGCTTCGTGACATCCTGCGTTTTGAACGACGACGCTTGACCATCTATGTCACTGCCGTTAACAGCTCTGTCCCACCCGACTTTAAATATCCGTGCGAGCCATTGACGATCGATCTGGGCATACCGACGGCACGCTGCTAATTGTCCCGGAATTGCTGTGTGTGAAATTTGAACGCCATCAGGTCGAGCGAAAGGACACTAGCTTGGCTATGACTGGCGGACGGAGCCGGTGGCATTGGACCTCGAGGACATCAGGATCTTGTTCTTCTGGGTAGGTTAATTATATGTACGACGCGAAAATGACAGGACGGCCTCCAGATGTTTAAACGCGTTCTGCTATGTCATGACGGAACTAATTACGGAAGACGTGCGCTAAAGCAAGGCGCGGAATTAGCCATCACGCTTGGAGCGGAAGTACATGTCCTGATAGTCATACGAGATCAGGCGTTGAGAGCGGCGATATCTGCGGGCGCATTAGGCCATGCCAGTATCGTAAAGGACGACGCGAGCTACGAGCAGATGTTGGCGGAATCCATCGAGCGTTTGAAGGCGCGTGGAGTCCGGGCGTTCGGCCACCTTGCTTACGGCAGCGTTGTTGAGAGAATCG